>JBAWZJ010000073.1:0-8732 GCA_037143085.1 Parachlamydiaceae bacterium
AAATTCAGACCGATTGGTGCTCCTGCTGCCAACTTTTGAATTTACTTCGGTATATTGATATATAGCCCAATCCCTTAATCTGTCATCAACAAGAGCCTTTTGCAATTTTTCGGAAAATTTAAAGTCACTTTTTGCATATCCTTCTAGGTTTCCATTTGGATGTTCAGTAAAAAAACGATATACTGAGGATTTCTCAACATAAATCTCCTCATTCCCTATAGAAATATACATAAGATACCGAATCGGGATGTTTGATATTTTACAGAATGGAATTTTTGCAATCCTTGCAATTCTCTCAGGAATAAAATCTAAAGATTCCCAATTTTTGGCATATTCCATATCCTCCTTATCCGATTCAAACCCAAGCGCTTGTTCATCAACTAGTTGTTCAATGATAGGCTGTTTAACGACTGGCTGTTCAACGACTAGTTGTTCAACGACGGACTGTCTAACGGGATTTGGAGTTGAAGAGTAGAGATCCACTACACTTCTGCCAGCTAACATCACACTCACAGTATCTTGTATACCATCTTTATGCTGACACACCCATTCACCACATTGTTTTATATGTTCCATATGAGGTTGTAATGTGATCGATAATACATTCCCAGCACCAGATGTAGTAGCGGCTAAAATGGGGAGAATATCACCGCTATCCAATTTATCCTTAGAAGCAATTGCTGCCGCCGCTGTTCGAACAACATCTGCACCTCCCACACCTACAGATGTCACAACTACGAAGACATTCCTCACATGCATGACTGTTTCAGCTGCAACACCAACTTGCATGACACAAAACACCCCCTGAGCCACCCCATTAACCACATCTGCAATCGTGCGCTCTTTATTTTGACTCACAGAATAGGCGGTACGTCCGGCGTTGTATACAGAATACCCCTTAACTATAATGCAGACACCTTTGGCCATGCCAAGCAAACTTGCAAGAATCATATTAATTTTCCTATATATCTCTATAATAAGGGTTTTCTTGGTCTAATAGTTGATCATCTTCTGGATTCGAAGGAATCATGACTATACCAGCCCTAATGGCTGCATTTATGTCATTTTGATAATGGGTTAACCTCTCATCAATAATCCTTTGCAACATAGGAACTTCAACTAATTCCTCCATAGAAAGAGGCTGCCTTGTCAAAGGACATGTCCTATTTATACTAAGCCACTGACGTATTACAGACGCTTCATAAAGATGACCAACACCACGAGGATCTTTAAGCGGATAACGAATGGGCGCTTGCATTATAGAACAAGGGTACTTTTTAAATATCGGATCATTGTGGAGCGCTTCTGGAATGTATGGTAAACTTAATAAATTGACAGAAAGGGGATCGGCAATAACGTCATCCTCGACAACAATGACGTTTTGCGGAGCAACTGGAGTAGCATCGACAATAACGTCATCATCATCATTAATAACATCATCGACAACAATGACATTTCGCGGAGCAACCGGAGTAACATAGATTTGATTAACAACCCTTTGGTATATCGATTCTCTTGAAATTACTCTACTTATAACATTCAGATCACTAACAATTTCAACCACAGCAAAAGCTGCGCATTGTTCATCTGCTTGTTGGGCTCGATCAACACACTGCTGCTCTGTCAATTTCTCATCGTGACATTCCATACGCCGCTCAAATCCTCCCCCTACCTGCACGCAAACGTGGTCCACGCGTTGATCATCAGGCAAAGACTGAAGATGTCTGTAATGATAACCAGACACCTCAGAAGCTGAACGCCCAATTCCTGCAATAGGTGTTAAGAGACCGTCTTCAATCGCCCTCATAGCGGAGCTCTCTCCTTTTACCCATTTAAAAAGTGATCCAAACGCAATCACAGGCAAAGACATAACACGTGCAACCATTTCGCCATCTTTGATATTCTCCAAAGTTTCGACACTAGCTCCATCAATCTTAGCTACTACACCACCCGCATCTGCTGCAAGAACAAGTGTGTTCACTACAACATCAGCAATTTTAAGGGATTGCGAATCGCCATCCGAATTGACAACTTCTTCCACTTTTCTTTGTAATTTTATTCCATTAGCAACAATACGAACGACTTGACATGCTGCAGTAATAGCACTCATAGAAAACTCGTTGTGTTTGACAACTTCTTGCCTCGTTTTTAGCATCCATTTTCAGGCGGTTTTTTCGTGATTTTTTTCCAGTCCCTTAAACAAGACCGTCTATTTTTTTTTCTGATTAAGTGTAACACGCGATTTTTTTAAGAACAACCAATCGTATTTAAATCCTTGACAACCTTTCGACAAAAGACATAAGTTTTTTATTTAAAAATAAAAGAGGCTTTTGCAAAAGCCTCGAAAGGAAGTTTTATGTTATTCCCCCTATTTCTTGCAGCGCTTGTCATTACAAATGGTACCGAAGATAAGCCTAACGCAAAAATTAAAGAAGAGTACCGCGTCTACGATGAGACGACTCCTCAGCACGTAAAAGATTTCTACCGCGCTAATCACGCTTATCAAACCGTCGAGTTTGTTTTAGGAAAAGAAAAAGAATATCTTCCTTTGCGACATAACAAAGCGGGAATTTTGGAAGCGCTGCGCATTTTTGATACCCTGGTCGATGAAAGCGATCCAGACTTAGGTCTTCCTCAAAGGTATCACCTATTTCAAACCGCTGAAGCTCTTCGTAGAGACGGACATCCTCGATGGTTGATTTTGACCGGATTTATCCATGATTTAGGAAAGCTCCTGACATCTTTCGGAGAACCTCAATGGGCTGTTGTAGGGGATACATTCCCTGTGGGATGTGCTTATTCGAATACAATTGTTTTTCCTGAATACTTTGATGCGAACCCAGATAAAGAGAACCCTATATATCAAACAAAATATGGGATTTATTCAGAAGGTTGCGGCTTAGACAATGTACACATGTCCTGGGGACATGACGAATACCTTTATCAGGTGGTAAAAAATTATCTTCCTCCAGAAGCCTGTTATATCATCCGTTACCATTCATTTTATCCCGCACATTTGCATGGAGCCTATCAATATTTAATGAATGAACAAGACAAGGAAATGCTCCCATGGCTGGAACTATTCAGGGGCTATGACTTGTATTCGAAAACAGAAGAGAAGCTCGATTTAGCTCTACTCATGCCCTATTACGAAGATCTTATCTCTGAATTTTTCCCTTCAGAAATAGATTGGTAACTTACTTATAAAGCTCCTACATATAAAGCTCTTCGATTGCTACAAAACGTCGTATTGGATACAATGTTGAGTTCAACATTTTTCAATTTTTAAAGGTATTCACGTATGTCTCAAAAAGTTAGAACCGGTATTGGACAAGATAGTCATCGATTCCTCCCCGCAGATTCCTCAAAGCCATGTGTAATTGGTGGTATTATCTTTGAAGGTGTACCGGGATTCAATGCAAATTCGGATGGAGATGTGGTCTTGCACGCGATCTGCAATGCTATTAGCTCACTCACCGGAATATTGATTCTTGGGGCCCTAGCCGACGATTTATGTCTTAAAGATGGCATTACAGATAGTGAAATATTCCTTATTGAAGCAACGAAAACCCTCGGTAAACAAAAAGTCACACATGTCGCTGTCACTATTGAAGGGAAGAAGCCAAAAATGAAAGAGCACATTGTTCTCATGCGCCAAAACATTGCGCGCATTATGAAACTAGATGTCTCTCAGGTGGGAATAACGGCGACGTCAGGAGAAGGATTAACCGACTTCGGGTGCGGCGATGGGGTCCAAAGCTTTGCGATTGTCACAACCGAAGAGTTGTAAACAATAGGATCTTTCTATATACCGAAAAAAAAAGACGGTATAGGAAAGAATTATGTTTACACCAGAGTCGTACAGTATCATCATCAGCCTCTTTCCAAGGCTGCTCGGCCTAATTTTTTTCTTTGCATTCGGTGCGTTCTTATTCCAGATCAAAGGGTTAATCGGAAGCAATGGAATCCTTCCTGTTGGAGATCACCTAAAGTGGCTAAAAGATCGATTTCCTAAAAAGCATTACCGAATAGCTCCAACACTGTTTTGGTTTAACAGTAGTGATACCGCTTTAATGAGCGTCGTTGCCGCCGGAACGTGCTTGTCGGTACTCTTGATGTTTGGACTTTACCCTTCATTGATTCTTTTTCTTCTCTACTTTCTGTACCTCTCCATCATTGTTTCGGGTCAAGACTTTCTCTGCTTTGGGTGGGAAGCTTTCCTTTTAGAGATCACTGTCAACACCTTCTTCCTTAGCCTCACACCTGAACCGAATTTCATGGTTTGGGTAAGCTTAAACTTTCTCCTTTTCCGCTTCCATCTACAAGCTGGGGCGGTTAAGCTACAAAGCAGAGATCCGTCATGGAGAAATCTCACAGCCCTCGACTATCACTATGTATCACAGCCCATCCCAAATCTGATTGCATGGTATGTTCAAAAGTTTCCTTCTTGGTTTCATAAAGCATCAACCTTACTGATGTTTGTGGTGGAATTAGCGGTTCCGTTTGCCATTTTTGGTCCTGACTGGATGCGTCTATGGGCTTTTTTCGCGCTCGTTGGCTTGCAAGTGATGATTTGGGTGACCGGAAACCTCTCCTATCTGAACCATCTGACGGCAGCCTTTTGCACCATCCTCATCGCGAATGTATACCTCACACCTTGGTTTGAAGTCCCTATGGTAGAACCGACATCGTGGTTTTTGTCTATGTTATGCACAGGCGCCGGCACAACTCTTCTCATCCTTCAGGTAGTGAATCTATGGCAACACTTTGTTCCTAATCCTCTATTCGGTATGATATTACAACTATTCAACCGCTACCACATCGCTAATCGGTATGGCCTCTTTGCCATCATGACGACATCGCGCCACGAAATTATTTTTGAAGGAAGCAATGATGGAGTTAACTGGAAAGAATATACATTTCGTTATAAGCCATCGGAGATAACGAGAAGACCGAGAAGGATATCTCCCTATCAACCACGCATCGATTGGCAAGCGTGGTTCCTCCCTTTAGGCAATTACCGCTATGAACTTTGGTTCGGCAACTTTATCTATCGTCTACTGCAAGGGTCTCCCGAAGTATTAGCACTATTGAGACACAATCCATTTCCGGATGCCCCTCCCTTATTCGTTCGAACGACTCGATATGAGTATGAATTTAGCAGTGCGAAGGAGAAAAAAGAGCATGGATGGTGGTGGCGCCGTCGTTACCTCGGAGTATTTACCGAACCCGTATCTCTTAAACCTTGAGTCGAGAAAACATAATAATTTAAAAAAAAATTCATATATAATATAATAAAACTAGTTCCTTTGATTTACTCTTGTTCCTTTGATTTACTATAGAGGGAATTTTTATGGATGCAAGATCGGACTATGGTGAAAGAAGCCCCCATTTAGATGCAGCCAGAAGTATTGTGACTGAATTTATTAAGGAAAATCCACATATATCATCTACAGATGCTAGCACTAAGGAACGGTTGATACAAATTTTTTCCGATAATTTACTGAAAAAAGACGATATAAAAATTGGAGTTGATGGTTTTCCTAAAAGTATTTCCGTTTCAATTCATGATTTCCCAGAAGAAATGAAAGTCTGGGCTACAGCCAAAAAAACATTTACTCTAAGTACACTTAATGTTACCGGAGTGGCCCAACATTCGAGTATCAACCTGGCTTTATCAAAATATACCATTGAAAATCAAGATTGGAGTGATGTTCAATTTGTAAATCAAGCGCATGATGGAGTACGCGGAGCGTGGTTTTATGGCAATGAGCAGCGAGGGGTTGTCGTTGTAAAGGGTCAAGAAGATGCTGATCAACAACTGATGGGTACAGTATTTTTGCGTTGCATGGGGATGAACTCACCAGATTCCAAAATGGTCGCCCGTGATTCTCTAGAAGGGAAACAATTATCAAGTCTTGGAGAAAGTTATGGATTAAATGATCGTAATCCGACACACTATATAGTCATGAGCCGGGTAGCGGGGCCATCGTATAAGAATTTGAGTTCCTCCGAAGAGCATGTTGATTTGGTTGTCAAGAATCTGAGAGATTTGGGAAAGCTTGCTGTATACGACTTAGTTTTGGGCAATTTTGATCGATTTCAACTCAACGAGGTCGGTTTTAATGCGGGTAATATTATGTTTGAGGGAGGGCAACTGCATGCTATTGATACAGATTGTGTTGCTGTGGATGAACAAAGAAGGCTGTTTACCAAGCTAGCCCTTAAAAAAATAAGAAAAGGCAACAGTACCTACGCGGATAAAATCTCCAGATCATTGTCCTCCAATCTGGGTGGTGGTGTAGATCCGAAAGTGTTCCCTTCAGAAATAATTCAAGAAGGGATGGTTGAAGCTCTTGGAAAATTAATACACATTACAGATAACATGGAGAAACATAAACAGGATTTTATTGATAGTTGTAAAGAAAGAGGCAATGCATCGAGTGTTTTTCCTGATCATCTTGAAGAAATTTTGTTATATATAAAAGATATAAGCGTGATTTAAAATCAATAAGAAGGTTACAAATGAGCTTTAGTGATAATTTTAATTTATTTAAAACTCCCGGTCATTTGGTTGCTAGGCCAGCCAGATCCCCAGACCATTTAGCAAGAAGTAATAGTCAAAGGAATTTAGTTTTGAGGTTCGCTATTGAGGAAGTGAAAATTGGCACGCCAGACTCCATAGAGCTTGCCGTTAAAGCGCTTTTTAAGAATAAAATCGAGATTCCTACGTTAAATTTGTTGTTGGATTTGCACCAAAAGTCCCAGGGAATAGAGCGCGGCGCAAAATTTGCGAAAGACGCATCTGAATTGCAGCGTGCAGTAATAAAAAAGATAGAAGACATGTTGCAAGAGGTCTAGTACACTGTCAAATTAGAATTTACTGTTTTGACCGCGTCAAAGCCCCGGGGTTAAACGATCGTAAATGGGTTCGTATTGATTAATACTGACCCATTTACGATCGTTTAACCGCGGGAGCTTTCACGCAGACCAAAACAGCAAATTCTACCTTGACAGTGTACCTAATACACATCTCTGAGATATCTTTTTTCAGACTTTAGCCTTTTGACATATTCTTTAGCGATGTTTTCATCGAAATTTCCGTGCTCTTTTATCACTTGATGGATTGCTGCATCCACATCTTTGGCCATCCTATGGGCATCACCGCAAACATAAATGTAGGCCCCTCGCTCGAGCCAGTCGAAAATTTCGCGGCCTTTCTCTAAAATCCTGTGTTGTACATAAATCTTATGTTCTTGATCCCGAGAAAAGGCTGTCTCAATGAGCAGTTTTCCTTGTGACATCAGCTCCGACCAATATTCTTCGTAGAAAAATTCGGTATCTCTATGCCATTCCCCAAAAAAGAGCCAATTTTCCCCGGCAGCGCCTCGTTCCATCCTTTCTTGCATGAATCCTCTATACGGAGCTACTCCCGTTCCAGGGCCAATCATAATGATCGGAGCGTCATCGTTTTCAGGAAGAGTGAATCCATGATTAGGTTGAATGTAGACAGGGATTACTGGGTCATGCAGTGTGACAAGGCGGCACAAGTAGTTGGTGCAGACCCCTCGTCTCAACTGCCCGTTTGTTTCATACTTCAACTCTGCGACGGTAAGATCAACCTTGTTGCCGACGGCCCGCATGGAAGAGGCTATAGAATAAAAACGGGGAAGAAGAGGCTGGAGAATCGAGCATAGCTCTTGGGGGGTAATCATGACCTCTTGATTTTCTGCAAGTGTGTCCCAAACCTCATGAGCTTTTTGATATTCCTTAAGGATATCCTTTTGACCTTCACTGATAAGGAGATTAAGCCGTTCTTTCTTGTTTGGGTCAGTTTGTCTTTCGGCAAGAATTCCGATAAGCTTCCGTGGCACTTCTGCTACATTACCCTTGTTTGAAAGAAATTCCCTTAGGGAGAAAGAACAGGATTGTCGATCAACGACTGTTTCATCTCCCTTAGCTCGAAGAGCCATCAATGTTTTATCCACAATTTGCGGATCATTTTTCGGTTGGATAGCGATGCTATCGCCTATCTGATAGGAAATCCCCGAACCCTCGATATCTAAAGTCAGGTGAAACGTATTTTTTTGCGATGTTCCATTACCAAGAAGAAAGCGTTCGGAAATTCGCGCTAAAAACGGATTATTTTTGTTGTATGTTGATGTTGATTCCATATGATGATACATTTTAACAATATCGGCCCCTTTTTCGAAACTGTTTTATTTTATTTCACAAAAAAGAAAATTTCATTTAGAATGGGGGCACATTTCCTGATAACCGTTGGTTTCTAGGGTGATGTGCGGCCATGGCGGAACTGGTAGACGCGCTAGATTCAGGTTCTAGTCGGGGCAACTCGGTGGATGTTCGACTCATCTTGGCCGCATTTCATTTTTATACCAAACGTTAGGGACTGGAAAAAAATAAACTAAACGATTGGGCTGCGCCAAAGCCCCGGGGTTGAAACGATCGAAAACAACCCAATATTATAATATGGGGCAGTTTTCGATCGTTCAACCGCGGGAGCTTTCGCGTAGCCCAATCGTTTAGTTTATTTCTTTCCAATCCCTTAGAGCCCAAGAGACACTCATGAATCATGATAAATATGACATAAAAAAAATTCGCAACTTCTCGATCATTGCCCATATCGACCATGGGAAATCGACAATTGCGGACCGTTTGCTAGAGCTGACACATACTGTGGCAGCACGAGATATGCAAGCGCAGGTGCTCGA
>JBAWZJ010000074.1:0-8726 GCA_037143085.1 Parachlamydiaceae bacterium
CCCTCTTTTTTCTTTGTAAAAAATATATTTAGCCATTCCCAGCGGGAATGGCTGTCTAATAGTGCTCATGTCGTAGTAGATGTCGGATCGCAAGATGGTGGGGTGGCAAGGTATCTTGCACAAGCGGCAAACAGTTTAACTTCGGTGAATTTAATTTACGAAGTGAACTCATTTCCTGAGTCTGTATCTGAGCCACATGCGTTTCAATTATTTTTATCTAATGTAAAACAAGAAAATACAGCTGGTTTGATTGTTCCAGTTCGCATGAACTCTCATCAGGCAGCCTCGGCTTTAAATGTTGTTGCGGATTTCATTAAAATTGAAGCAACTAGCGATAATATTTATAGCGATATTTTGGCTTGGTATCCTCATCTATCTCAGACAGGAATACTTGCAGGAAATAATTGGAACGACAGTTCTGTCGCTCTTGGTGTCATGCAAGCTGCAGAATCTCTTGATTTGAGCGTCAATATTAATGCTTCTGTATGGTATTTTGTAAAGAATGCCCCTTAATTGTCCTTTTATAGGCAAAGAAGTCCATTCATATGGAGTATAAAAATTTTCTTTTTATACTCCATTTTTTTATGCTGAATTTTCCTCTTTCATCTAATGAAATATTCTCCTACTTATTGGTCGATGAAAATTGCTTCATACAATTTCCCTGCTCACTTATACCGAATGTGATTCAAAAGTTTTAGAAAAAGAGATTGATGAGATAGAAAAAAGCAATGCTGATCAGAGCCCCTGCCGGGACGGTGATTACCCAGGAAATCACGATATAGCGCATTGTCCGTAGGTCTAATGCTTGGATCCCTCGGGCTAATCCTACACCGATAACAGAACCAACGAGAGTGTGTGTTGTTGAAACGGGCATTCCAAGGCGTGATGCCAGCAAGATTGTGACAGCAGTGCCAAACTCCGCAGAAAAGCCTCGTGTTGGTGTAAGCTCTGTAATTTTTTTACCAATAGTCTCGATGACGCGCCATCCCCATGTTGCCAATCCGATAACGATCCCGATTCCACCTAAAGCTAGGGTCCATGTTGGGATCGCTGTATGTGTGGAGAGGACCCCTGTTTCAAGGATATTGACAGCTGCTGCTAGCGGGCCGATGGCATTAGCAACATCGTTAGCTCCATGCGCAAAAGCCATTAAACAAGCGCTCATGATCTGAAGATATCCAAAAATCTTTTCGACAAGAGCGTATTCGGCACTT
The DNA here is from genome assembly GCA_037143085.1 of Parachlamydiaceae bacterium. GTDB lineage: Bacteria > Chlamydiota > Chlamydiia > Chlamydiales > Parachlamydiaceae > JBAWVE01. Next base: position 1,215 of record JBAWZJ010000074.1, read on the forward strand.
TCTTTGCCGGTTTCTTCTTTTTGTTTTAAAGACTCTGATAGCGTTTCTATTTCGTTAAGGATCTCTGTTGCTTGATATTGGATGACATCACGGGAGGCAGCCTGAACTTGTAGAAGATGCCTACGAGCCTTTTCAAGCTGGTTTGACACTTCCGGATGGTAAGTTGAAGATTGTTGCGTTTTATTGCTCGCTGGGGCGATGTAGTGTAGGCATAATTTTGTGATAGCGTAGCCTATGCCGCTCAGAACGATACTAAGAAGGAAGGACTGTATGAAGTTGATGTCAAAATCGACGTTATGGAGCCCTTTATAAAGGATAAGTAAACAGATAATAAAAATTACACACGAGACAATCCATGGAGTAAGCCTTTTTGCTGCCCTCACCGGGTCGCGAGCATAAAATACGTGTTGTCTTAGGATATTAAAGATAGCAAAGGAAAGGAGGCCTCCTAAGATAGGAGAGATAATCCAACTTGATGCGATGAATGAGATGTTTTCCCAATAAATAGCTTCTACCCCGCCGACAGCAGCACCGAAACCGACCACAGCCCCAACGATCGAATGTGTTGTCGAGACTGGCCAGCCGTAGTAAGAGGCTATTTGCAGCCATGCTCCTGCTGCGAGAAGAGCTGCTAACATACCGTGGACAACAACCATGGGGTTTTTGAAAATAGAGGTGTCGACGATACCCGTTTGTATCGTTTCTGATACGTGCGATCCGAAGAAAAAAGCACCGGCAAACTCTAAGACAGCAGCGACGACGACAGCCTGTTTAAGTGAGAGGGCTCCCGAACCTACAGATGTTCCCATTGCGTTGGCAACATCGTTCGCGCCGATATTCCATGCCATGTAGAAGCCTGCAACGACGACGCAGATGAAAAGTATTATTTCCGGTGTTATCATCGAGATCATTTTAATTCCAGTGTCATGCGTACGCGAAAGGCGAGTGTTTCGGAGAGATTAGAGATTGCTGCCATAGCATCGAAAATTTTTTGCCATAGGTGGAATGTTGTATAGGACATTTCTTTTTCTGCTTGGAAAATTTTCTTTAGTAGCCGTCGTTGGGAAACATCGACTTCATGTTCTTTAAAAGCGACCTCTTCCACCATTGCTCGCACTTTTTCAGCTTCTATGCCGCCGAATGAGGACTCTAGCAATTCGTGCATTTCCTTAATAATTTTTCGTGCGCCATCGAAAGTTTCTATGTTTTTTTTGAGGCATTCTTTGAATTCATTCTTGAATGAAGGGAGCAGTTCGAGAGGTTTAAGCGTTACTAAGACAGCGATATCTTCCGCTTTATCTGCAATTTTGTCTTGTTTACTCAGAATTTCGAGCAGGTTGTTTCTGTCTATAGGTAAGAACAGACTTTTTGGCAAGTGGTTGCGGATATCATTTTTCGTTAGGTCTGCTTCGTGTTCGATTTCGGCGATAGTCATAGAGATTTTTTCGACAGACACATAGTCTTGTTTTTCGATAGCTTCGAAAAGATCTGTAAGGAGGTGAACGCACTTAGAAACTTTTTCCATGTGTTTCTGTAGTGGAGCAAAAGGTGAACGGCCAAAAAGATTTAGGATTGTACCAAGCATAAATTTCTCTCTGTTTGAAAAAGCACATTGTAACTGATTTGGAATTCTTAAGAAATGGAAAAATTTTATAGATGGGGAGGGTTAAAATCGAGGCGTAAAGTTGGACTTGAAAAAATATCATTTGAGGGAAAGCCTATTTTTTGTTAGCCTCTTGTTCTGTTTCTTAACTTAGGTAAGGATCTATATCATGTTAGGCTTTCTCCGTAGACACCAACGCTACTTTTTTATTGTGATCACTATTGTGATTGTCATTTCGTTCTCATTTTTCGGGACGTATAGCACACTATCGGATGGTTCATTCCGGGAGCAGGTTGCTTTTAAAGCGATTGACGGTACTGATGTTACTCGTCATCAACTCGATGAAATGGTGGCATTCATCGGAACCGACGCTGAGGATAAACTTCTTCTTGGCGGGATTTGGGGACCAAATTTCCTAAATGATGGGGTCATTTCAAAAGATTTCATGCAAACGGGATTAGGCGGGATTTTAGCTTCCCAATATGCTGGCGACATCAGCGTTGATTTTGCTGCTAGACAAGAAAAAGAAAAGCGCTATTCACTCTACGTACACCCTCAAGTTCCTTCGATCGGCGTGGAGTCTGCATGGAATTATTTCTCTCCAGCAATGTCGACATATTTCTATCAGATGCGTACTGCAAAAGATCCTGTTAATCCATCAGCCTTTCAGGCACGTACAGCCCTATTTCTTCTTGAGAAACAGTTTCCTCAACAGCTGATGCGTCAGGTTCTCCGTTACCAAGAGAAGCAAACTAGTTGGGTGAAGTCTGATCCTAACCTCGATCGCCTTGACCTTTCTCTTTTTGGTTATCATACAGCAGAAGATTGGTTCGGTCCTCGTTTTATCCGATTGGCCGCTGAGTTCATCATGAACGCAGCAATCATTGCAGAACAAAAGGGGTATCAGGTTTCCAAAGCAGATGCGATAGCAGATCTTGCTCGCAATGCAGAAAGGAGCTTTCAGCAAAATTCCCGCAGCCCTCATCTTGGAGTGGCTAGTGGTCAGGAATATTTCAATGAACAATTGCGTCGCTTGGGAATGGACAAAAACGGTGCGGTCGATGTGTGGCGCCAGGTGATGCTGTTTCGTCGTCTTTTTCAAGATATGGGAAGTTCTATTTTTGTCGATCCATATACCTTCCAACAGCTTAATTCATATGCTACCGAATCTGTTGAAGGGGAAATTTTCCGTCTGCCGAAAGAGCTTAGGTTGAACAATTTTCAAGGGCTTCAGAAATTTGAGGTCTACCTAGATGCTGTGGCGAAACGTACCGACAGTGAGAAAGCTAAACTAGCATTGCCGACGACATTTTTGACCGCTGCTCAGGTTTCACAAAAATCCCCTGAGTTAGTTCAGAAACGATATTTGCTTGAGATTGCTCAAGTAAATAAGAAGTCTTTGGAAGGGAATGTTGTTGTCAAGGATTCATGGAACTGGGAAGTGAGTGACAGTGGATGGGATCGACTGAAAAAGCAATTCCCTGAGCTAGGCGTGAAGAAAGGGGGCAATCGGGAAGAACGATTTGCTGCTTTAGATAGCCTGGACAGCAAAACACGAGGTCGTGTCGATGCATTTGCTCGGGCAGCTATTGTGGATAGTCATCCTGAATGGCTAGACCAAGCTTTAGCTGATGCAACGCCTGTGAAACTTGTTGTTGGCTTACAAGAAAAGGGAGAAAATACATTTTTTTCCGGTTTGAAAGATTCTAAAGCTCTCACGTCGTTGCTTGATGTAGCTCCATTGGCCAAAAATAAAGATGGCGCCGCCGCGAGCAAAAGTTCAGCGGATAAGCTTGCAAAGTATACTGTTGACAACCAAGTATATTACCGAATTAATGTGATCGACCGTGCAGCACAGTCTGAAGTAATGACTTTTGCTGAGGCGGATCAAAAAGGGGTTTTAAGCAAGCTTGTAGATAAACAACTAGAAGCTTATTACGCAACACTTCGCGAAGGGGATTCCAAGGAATTCCAAAAAGAAGATGGAACACCAAAGCCTTTCGCTGAGGTTAAAGGTGTTGTAACAGAGAAATACTTCGATAAGGTGTTGAAAGCAATCCGTGCTGATTATGCTCTGGCTATCTCTAACAAGAGTGCGGAAGAGCAAATGATTCCTGATTATGCTGCGACATTGCGCTTATATTCTCATCTTAGGGATGTTAAAGGAAAGCTAGAGAAAAACCCTGCCTTGATTGCTACTTTGACACGGGAACCGGTTCATACTAAAGAAAATACAGACTCTTTGCCAGTGCAAGAGCCTTTGGCAGACCAGTGGAAGCTCGACCGTTCGGGATATCAAAATGCTCGTAGCAGTGGTGATGCCCTTTTAGATCACAATGATGTCTTCACCCTTGCTGTCGGAGATTGGACAAAAGTGAATGCTCCGGCTAACGGAGACCTCAACTTTTTCCATGTAATGAACAAAGGGAACGCGACCAACGATAAGGCTGTAGCAACTTCTATTACTCATGCAAGAAGCTTGTTATCGGCTGATGCTCAGCAGCGTTTGATGTACCGATTATTGTCAAAAATTCAAGGGAAAGGGGCTATTTCTCTTGAGTTTATGAACCAGGTAAATGAGGGGTAATTAGACATCTTGCACAACTCAGGTTCTGTCGATTTTCGGGTTCTTTTGAGCCGATTTTCGACTTCAAATTGCAGGGGCCATATGAGTTGATATTGCCCCTGCAATTTGAATTGAAAAGCGGCCAAAATAATCCCGAAAATCGACGAACCCTGAGTTATGCAAGATGTCTACGTTCTCTGAAGATTTTGTTCCTATTACGCCGGTGAACTGTTTCCAAATTCAAGGAACCTGCCACCGGATTGACCGCTCAAAGGGAGAGAAGGTTCAGGCGAAGAAATTTCTTTTGCCTGATACTTCATCTCTTTGTGCAGAAGAATCGTTTGCTGATGTGTCGATGGGGTGGCATGAAGAGGGGTTGGAATTTCATGTGGCAGTGAATGTTCCTTTTCGTGGCGTGAGTTACCCTTCTGTTGATCTTGGCGATAGTGTTGAGTTATTTATCGATACACGTGATGTCAAAACATCAGGATTTAATACTCGCTTTTGCCACCATTTTTTCTTTCTTCCGGAGGGTGTTGATGGACACTTTGCCGGCGAGATCACTCATTTTCGTACTGAGGATATACATCCTCTATGTGAACCTAATGAGTTGAAGGTCAAAAGCACGATCAAAAAAAACGGTTATACTCTAGATATTTTTATTCCAGCTCATTGCCTGCATGGTTACGATCCGGTTCAATTCAACCGACTTGGTTTTTCTTACCGGATTAATAGGAGCGGTGGTTTTCCTCAGCATTTTTCCGTTATTACCGATGACTTCGCGGTAGAACAGCAGCCTTCCCTCTTAGCGAGTTTCAACTTATTATGATGATAGCGGATCTTCATTGCGATTTGTTATGTTATTTGCAGCGGGATCCAAAGCGTACACCACATGATAGAGCTGTCCGTTGTTCCATTCCTCAGCTTCGGGAGGGTGGTGTCAAGGTCCAGACGATGGCAATTTTTTCGGAAACAACACCAGGCTCTTCTGAAAATGGATGGGCTCAGGCTGAAATATTTCGACAGCTGTCGCTCAAGTATTCAGATGATTTTTTTCTGTTGAGAAAGTCTGAGGATATAGACGCAATCCCTCTTGGCAAGATAGGCATTATTCCTGCGATAGAGAGTATGTCAGCTCTTTGTGGGGAGAAAGATGATCTAGAAGCGATGTTGGAAAGAGTCGATTTGCTCTTAAAGAAAATCGGTAAGATTCTCTATGTCTCACTCACATGGAATACAGAAAATCGATTTGGTGGAGGGGCTCTTACTAACGTAGGGTTGAAGGAAGATGGGAAAAGGGTTCTCAGCTATCTAGATGAGCGTGGAATTGCGATAGACCTCAGTCACACCTCAGATCGTCTAGCTTATGATATATTAAATGAGATAGATCGTCAGGGGTTAAAAATACAGGTATTGGCAAGCCACTCGAATATGAGAACAATAGCGAATTTTCCCCGTAATTTACCGGATGAGATTTCTCGAGAGATTATTAGGCGAGAAGGGGTGATAGGATTGAATTTTATTCGCTATCTTTTAGGCAAGGAATCTCCTTCAAATTTTGCTAAGCACGTGGAACATCTTTTATTCATCGGCGGAGCTAAGCACATGTGCTTTGGAGCCGATTTCTTTTATCATGGAGACTTTTCTCTTGGCAAGAGTGTGGATGAGCTATTTTTTTCCGATTATGACAATGCGAGTACCTACAATAAAATGATCGACCTTGTTAAAAAAGAACTCGCTTTGCCTAAAGAAATTTTGCAAGACTTCTCCTACAATAACTTCCGTAACTTATTTTGCAAACGTTCCTAATTTTGGCTGTGCAAGCTTGATGAGGTCTTTTGCTTTCATGATAATAGACTCTGTCTTCATGCCGCAGTTGAATGCAGCGCGCTCTTGACTACCTATTTTTTCGTCGAAGAATGTATCAATATTGATCAGGCCTCCGAATGGAGGAACCCCCCCAACAATCAATCCAAACCGTTCTTTGATGAGTTCCGGATCTTCGAATTCACATTTTTCTCCAGTTGCTTCCGAAACAGCTTTCATGTCGAGTTTTAGGTTGGAGGGAATATTGAATTGGTAGTTTTTCTTTGATTGCTTGCCTCGTAAAATAATCGCTTTGACACCTTCTTCAAGGCTTGTGCCCCGAACGCGTGCCGAATCTTCCGATGTTGGCGTTTCTTCATGGACCATGTGGTCAAATTCCATCTCGTTATTTTTCGCCAACCGAATGATTTCATTTCGGATGTTTTCCGATCCGAAAAAGATATTGGCCTTAATCCGGTTTCCGGCGATCCTTTTTGGATCGGAAGGAAATAGGGAAGCTTCTCGGATATTCTTAAGCTTGAGAATTGTCATGGTAAGCCGTTCTAGCCCCATGCCGAACCCTCCATGTGGGGGCATTCCATATTTGAAAATACTTAAATAGTCTTCAAAAGCGTTTGGATTCATCCCTTTCAGCTTGATCCCCTCGAGCATTGAATCGTGTTGGTGCCGTCGCTGCCCTCCTGAAGTGATCTCTGTGCCAGCACAAAGTAGATCGAACGTGTTTGTAAGCTCTGGGGTATTTTCGTTGGGATAAGCATAAAATGGACGTTTGCTTGTTTTCCAGTCAGTGATAAAAACAAGGTCTGTGCCGCATTCTTCGATAGCGTAGCGGCACAATTCCTTTTCTGCTGCGGGACTTAGGTCTGGTTCGTTTCTTTCATCGATACCCGTTCGTTTGAAGTAAAGTTCTTGCGCTTCGGCGAAGGTGAGGCGAGGAAAAGGGATCTGTTCAGGAGCTTTGATGATCGTTCCTCCAAGAGTTGTAATTTCTTGGGCACAATGTTCATTGAGATATTTGAGGATAAATTTAATGCAGTTTTCTTGGACGTCAAGGATTTCATGCCAGTGATCAAAGAAACCCATTTCAAATTCAAACTGTTTTCCTTCTGTGAGGTGTCTTGGGGTATTAGAATTTTCTGCGCGGAAGAACGGCATCAAGGCGAATACCCGTTCATTCACTCCAACCATAATTTGTTTGTACAGTTGGCTACTTTGGGCAAGTGTTGCTGTGTAGCCGAAGTAATCGACGGTGAAAAACTCAGATCCTCCCTCTGAAGAAGCTCCGATCATGCTCGGCGAAAAATACTCTACAGCGCCAACAGTATTGTACATGAATAAACGGAAGGCATGAGCGATAGCACCTTGGATTTTGAATACAGCCTGGATCTGACGATTTCTTAGGGAAATGGGTCGGTTATCTAGGATGAAATCGAGGTCTGACTGAATTTCTGGTTTGTAGTAGTCGACAGGAGGAACTTCTTTGATAGGAACTTCGATGGTCATTGTGGGGTTGATT
>JBAWZJ010000075.1:0-8725 GCA_037143085.1 Parachlamydiaceae bacterium
TGCAATCTTCGATCCCCGGGGTTTTGGCGCGCTAGAAACGCCAACTTTTGAATCAGGTTCGGTATAAGCACCCGCTTGGGCAAATGTCAATGTTTTTTTTGGAGAACCCGACTTGTGTCCTTAAAATCACGCGTAAATTTAGGGGTGCAAGTCTGGCTTAAAATTAACATTCTACATTAGGATGAGTTTAAGCGTTATAGTGAACGTGATTCAAAATTGGCGTTTCCACAAGCTACTGTTTAAAAAATTAGAAAAAAGAGTGAGATTGCCCTGTGGGTAGCTTCATGTATAATTGACTTCAAATTTTTTAAGAGGTAATGTATACCGAACGCCAACTTTCAGCTAGAACCAGTATAGAAGGTGTTGTTGTCAAAAACTCTTTAAGAAGAGAATTTTCATCTATGATTCATATTAAACATCACGATACTGTCACTCATATATTTATTGTGCAAGAGAGCTAATAAAGTATGGATCAATTAAAAAATCTCCTTCAAACAACGCTCAACAAGACTTTTTGCCTTTCGGAATTTCGGAGAGGACAGTTAGAAGCAATAACAACCTTGATGACGCAAGGACGTGTTTTGTGCATTCTTCCGACGGGATATGGCAAATCGTTATTGTATCAACTTCCCGCATGTTTGCTGGATGGACTTACCCTTGTGATTTCACCCCTTCTTGCTTTGATGCGCGATCAGATAGACCATTTGAATCGACGTTTTAATATTCCGGCAATGGCTATTAATAGCGATCAGACAGAAGAGGAAAATGCTCAAGTGCGCGAAGCTGCAATGAAAGGTGAAATTAAGATTCTTTTTGTCGCACCGGAGCAGCTCGATCATGTTGATCGATTCCAATTTCTTTTGCATTTGAATATCAGGCTTGTCGTCGTTGATGAGGCTCACTGCATATCGACATGGGGGCACGATTTTCGACCAAGCTATCGCCAAATTTTGCATTTTCTTCATGCAATCCAGGAAAAAAGCAAAGAGATTAAAGTCTTGGGGTTAACAGCAACCGCCAATCACCATGTTGAAGAAGATATACAAAAACAACTGTTTTTTGCAGGAAAAAAAGGGGTTGTGTTGCGTCAAGGAATGGAGCGTCCAAATATCAGCTTATCGGTGATTGAAGCGAAAGGGGTGGCTGCAAAGCTGGCGATCTGTGAGGAATTGTTGGGGAAGTTGGAGGGATGTGGACTGGTTTATTGTGCCACGCGGGAAAATACAGAACTCGTTGCCGAATATTTGCAAATGAGGGGAGTAAATGTCGCTGCATACCATGCAGGGCATGAGGGAGCAACAAAAAAAGTTCTTCAACAGGAATTTATTAAAGATAAATATAAAGCGTTGGTTGCCACAAATGCGTTAGGAATGGGAATTGACAAAGGGAATCTGCGCTTTATCATCCATTTGGATTTTCCAGGGTCGATCACGGCGTACTACCAAGAAGTTGGACGTTGCGGGCGCGATGGCCTTCCTGCTGAGGGAATCATGCTTTATGATCCGGCAGATAGTGTGATTCACAACTATTTCATTCATTCCGCATTGCCGCTACCAGAGGATTTTCAACAGATCATAAAAGCTGTTGCTGATGCAAAAGAACCTCCCGGTCTTGTTTCTATTAAGACGTTGACAGGTCTTCATCCGACACGTGTGACGACTGTTGTTGCAGAGCTTGTCGAACAAGGTTTTTTGGAGAAATACAGTTTCAGTGGAAAACAAGTTTATCGGAAACTTTCTAAAGAGGGAGAGCCTGATCTTTCTCGTTACAAAACACAGCAAGCTGTAAAAATTCAGGAATTGAGACAAATCATTCATTATGGATCCCAGTCAGAGCAGTGTCGTATGAGCATTCTTCGTCAATCTCTTGGTGATGACTCTCCGGCTCCCTGCGGCCGTTGCGATTGTTGTTCTAAAAGATCTATTATCCTAAAAACGGCAGTTCAAGGCGGTGAAGTGATGCAAGGTTTTGAGTTAGAACCGTTTGCAGTGGTGGGCGATCATTCCCAAATGGTGAAGGCGCCCACTACTGCAAGCGGTTGTGAATTAAAAGATTGCGTCAATTCGCCGTCTTCAACTGCCGCTTTTAGGATTATGAAGCCGTCGGAAACAAAACTATCTTCCGTTATTTCATGGATTGATAAACGTCCTTTGGTTATTGCTCCAATGGTTAGAGAAAAAGTGTCTGAAGGATTGAGTATTCTAGATAGTAAAATGAGATCGCCATTATTTATTCGTTTTATGCGAGAACGAGCTTGTTGTCCCGAAGGTTCCTTAGGCATGGATGAAGAGCTTGTAGAATTGGTAAAGCAATGTCTAAAACGATTTATTGAAAAAGAAAAAATTGAGGGAATCGTTTTCATTCCATCGAGAACATGGCAAGCACGTGATAAAGTGGCCGAATTTTTAGGGGATTCTGTGGGGATTCCCGTATTTAAAGATTTGTTGGAGTGGAGCGAAATTCCTCCGAAAAGGCAAGGGGAACTACTCAATAATGATCAAAGAAGGGATAACGTCCATAGCCGGATGCTTGGTGTCAAGAAAGGAATCCAGGTTAAGGGAGCATTACTCCTTTTTGATGACTATATTGGATCGGGGAGTACCATCAAGGAGGCGGCTCGCGCTTTGAGGGCTGCTGGTATTGATAATAAAATTATTCCACTCACCATTGCCGCATTGAAATGGCATCTTGGGCAGCCAGGTTTTGTGTAAATTTTATTGGAAATTTCTTGACAAAATATTCTATAATATGTGACAATCCGTTTCAATAGCGGGGAGTTGCGCTTTGCGACTTCCAAGGTTTTTTCACTTTTAACATGGTTTTTCTTTTTTGCAAAATTTTTGCAAAAAAAAAAGTCCATGAAAAATCAAAATAATTCTTTACTATCACTGCCTTCCTTGAGCAAGCACTTCCTTTTGCTGGTTCAGTTTTTCTTTATTATTATGGTGTATCACACCCTTAAGGATCTCAAGGATACCGTTGTCATCACAGCAAGCGATGCCGGAGCTGAAGTCATCCCATTCATAAAAATTTGGGGGATGCTTCCTGCTTCCATAGGAGCTAGTTATCTGTTTTCTAAGTTGTATAATAGATTTGGCAGAGAGAAGACAATGTACATTCTTGTCTCGGTGTTGCTTGGTGCTTATTTAATTTTTGCTACTGTGTTGTACCCACTTCGCGATCAACTGTATCTGAGTGGTTTATATGACCATTTGACAGCATTTCTTCCCGCAGGTTGTAAAGGCCTTATTGCGATGGTTTGTTTTTGGCACTACACCCTGTTTTATGTCACAGCAGAATTATGGTCTCCTCTGATTTTGGCCGTTCTTTTTTGGGGATATGTCAATGAAACGACAACATTTGAGGAAGCAAAAAAGTTTTATCCTGTATGCATGGTGACCGGGAACTGTGCGGGCATTGTATCAGGACAGGCATCGCATTGGTTATGCCACGATTTGAGAGAAATGTTTTCCTGGCAAGAAACCCTTCAATTAATGATTTCGATCGTCGTCGTTTGCGGAGTTGTCATCATGGTTCTAAATAGGCTGCTTTCCAATCGAGAAGTTAGTGTTCGGGAGCAGGCTATTAAAGAAAAATCTAGGCAGAGGTCGTTTAAAGAAAACTTGCTGAGCATTGCACGTTCCGGTCCTTTGTTGTGTATTGCTGTGCTGGTTGTTGGTTTTGGATTAACAAGCAATTTGATAGAGGTTGTTTGGAAAGAGAGTATCAGAAATCTTCATCCTGATCCCCAGGCTTACAACGCTTACATCAATCGGTTAACTTCAATCATTGGCACTTTGGCGGTATGCACGGCGTTCGCCTCTCGTTGGATATTTCAACGTTTAAGTTGGTCTACGATTGCTTTGATCACTCCAACACTTCTCTTCATAATGAGTTGTTGCTTTTTCACAGCTTTGTTGATGCCCTCAGATCAGCTCTCCTTGCTAGCGGAATTTTTTAGCGTGAATCAAATCGTCCTCGTCGTCACTTTAGGGTCGATATATTATGTTTTAGCTATGACGGCAAAATATACGATTTTCGATTCTTGTAAAGAAATGGCATTTTTATCTGTTGGTGTTGATGAAAGGATCAGAGCTAAATCTGTTATCGACAGCATTGGTTCCCGTCTTGGAAAATCAGGGGCTTCGTGCCTCTATCAGTTTTTATTGATTGCCTTTGGATCTGCTTCGGGTCATATTTCTATTATTGGTATCACTTCAATCTTTGTTATAGGTCTTTCCATCGTTGCAGCGAAGAAGTTGGGGGATAGGATGTCAAATCCGGAAAAAGAACGTCCGCTACCAGTAGAGCAAGGAGAACCAGCAGCGACAGTTGCTTGACATATTGTCTACATTTTTTTAGAGTGGCGGTATGGATGATCAATTAGAAGAATTTAAATTATCGAAAAAAGCTAAAGAGAAGCTGAAAGACAAAGCTCTATTGAAACGGGAGCTAGCCGCAGGAAAGACCCCTCAGGAGATTTTGGGGTTTTCCAACGAAATAATGGCTAAGTTTTATCGTGCAGCCTACTCTCTCTTCGAAGGTAAGCGGTATACGGATGCCGCAAATGCTTTTCTTTTTTTAGTTACACTTAACACACATAATCACGATTATTGGCTCGGACTGGGAATGGCTACGCAAATGACCGGTGATTTCGAAGCCGCGATTGATGCCTATGAAATGGCAGCAATGACGGATACGGAGAGTCCTGTACCTTACTTCTATTTAGCTAAGTGTCTTTTTTCTATTCATGATCGAGATAGTGCATTGCAAGCTCTTGAGTTGGCATTAGAATATGCTGCAGATAGAGAAGAATATGCGGATCTTAAAGAGCAGGCTCTTGCAGCAAAAGAGTTGCTGCTAAAGAGCAATTAAGGAAATCGAACGAGGTCGCTTATGACAACTATTTTTTCAATGTTAAAAAATACAGCATCGTCTGTATGGGCTTTGGTTGAGGATTCGAAAGAGACAAAAAGACTAAAGCATTCTCTTCTTTCGGGAGAAATAGCAAAGGTGATGACTTTGGTTCAGAATAATCCTGACTTGATAAACACCCCTTTTACGACACCATTTGGTCAAGAAGCGTACCCTTTACATGCAGCTATCCGGTTGAATAAGCGGTTAGAAGTTTCATTTATGATCGAGCAGGGAGCCGATGTCAATAAGAGGGACTTAGATGGAAGAAATGGTATTGACTATGCGATTAGAAGTGGAGATAAAGATTTAATCGATGCTGTGTTAAATATCGAGAAGTCGACGTCTCGTTCTCGTTCTTTTGAACCGGCCAATACTCAAGAAGTTAGTAAATTCCGGTCGAAAATCCTTAAAGAAGCCCCCCTCGCTAGCACTTTGTTGAAACCTTACGCTAATTACAATACAGCCTCACATAGCCAAGGAGTAACACCGCTGCATATTGCTGCTGCGCAAAAAGATATTTCGACATTGCAGAAAATGATTGCTGTTAAAGGAGATATCTATGCAAAAAATGAAGAAGGGATATCGGCTGCAGATCTTTTGTTCGAGGATGTGACAAGCAATGACCCTCTCAATGTAAATAAGATGCAGTTGATTTTAGGGTTAATTTCCTTAAGCAGCATTGCTACGAGTCTCTACTTGAATGAAGATTCAGCTTCAGCATGGCAGTATGGATTAGGATTACTAAGCATTGGTGCTGATGCGACATTAAGTTATAATGCTTATTTACAGTTGTCTCCAGAGAGTGTTTTGGAAAAATGTTCCTATTTAGTAGCGTCGATAGGATCCTTTGCTTTGCCTTTAATGATTACAAAAACACCTTTGAAAATGTTGTGGGATGCCTGGAGAGTTCAGGCTGTTTGCTCTCGGGCATATGACCATCTAAAGTGTGCTATCAGAAATTACACGTATAATCCGATTGATTCATTGAAACTTGTGGGAGTAGATCTCTTGACCGTTAGTACAACAGCTTATCAAACGATGAGCAGTTTTGAAGGATTGCGTAAACGCATTTTTGGCGGTGATGCAACACATTTGAATGAGTTAGAAAATGAGACAAAACAATGTCGAAGAGATATTGAAGATTGTAAAAATATTCAGTCAAAATTATTGCAATGTGATTCGAATGCTCAAGCGAATCAAAAAATATTGAATGACACGATATCTCAATTACAAAAAGAGAGAGATTTGAACAAAAATATGAACTTCTCTTCTTTAGACCAATGTCAAAATGCGGTTTTGAGTGACATCCAAGATGTCCAAAACCATTTTAACGTGCAATTGCAAGCCTGGGATAATAAAAAACAACAGAATATACGGCAATTGAGTCAAAAAGAATCTTGTGTGGAGACTGCTATAGATAATTTGAATTTCTCTGTATCTGAAAAAGAATTGAGAATACAAGAACTTGAAAAGAATATTACTATAGTGAATACAGAAAGTGATGCGTTGCGAGCGATTATTGAGGGGAAAAAGTCGTGCTGGCCCGATCTGCAAGGGAATGGTACTGATACAACAAATGTTGCACAAAAGTTTAGAAGTGACTTTGCAGAGTTGATGAAAAGGCATGAGTCGAAATTATACGCATTAGAAGAAATGCATCAAAAATTTATCAAATACCATGAAAATGCAAAAGGAGAAGTTTCCTCAAACAAGGAAACGATTCTATCTCTATACGATAAATTAACAGCAATTCAATCCGAAGTTGAAATAGCAAAGAACTCTCGTTCGACTATTCTTTCACAAAAGACAGAGGAGTTTTCTCGGTTGATGAAAGAGTATACAGAAACTGTACAAAAAGAAAATAATCAGCGTTGTGATATGCTTCAGAAAGTACGGGAAGATTTAGATGCTATTAACAGTAGAATGACTCATGAGCAGGCAGCTGTTAAACAATGGATCGATCAACAAATAACTTCTTAATCTATTTAAAGGGTTGTCAAACAATAAAATGAAGCAGCCAAAATTCTCATTTTGAGCTATAAGCAGTATACCGAACGTCACTCAAAAATTGGCATTTCTAGCTGCGCGAAATTATCAATACGAACCAACTTGCAATCTTCGATCCCCGGGGTTTTGGCGCGCTAGAAACGCCAACTTTTGAATCACGTTCGGTATATATATTTCTTGTTAATATAAAATTATTTTTAAAATAAATGTTTTTTTGTAAACATTTTCTTTCTTTTTGACAACAATCTTCATTTACATAAACTTCATCTATTATTAATCACATTGCGAGTGTATATGAAACCCTATCTCATTCTCAGTCTCTGTTTGCTTTGCTTTTCTATAGGCGCTGCAGAACAAATTTCTAATTACACCCTAGCGAAATCGTCTAGAGAGGAAAAGTTCAGCGAAGCAAGGTGCAATAGCAAATGTGCTTTAGGAATGCAGCAGCGATCTAAAGCAGGGAAGATGATTCAAAATTACAACGTTATTGCTTCTCTACTATCCTTCGATGAACGAGTCGCTTGTCTAAAAGCTATTTACGATAGTTATCTCAAAGCCCGTAAAGAATACACTGAAGTCATTGACAATTGCCAACAACAAGATAAGAAAGGGAAAACCTGGTGTGCGGCAATGGTAGGCAAGTGCAGAAAAGAAGTGGAAGCGTGCGATGAGCTGATAGCAACAGTTGAAGCACAAATTGAGCAGATCACAATAACTGAAGCAGAAATTGAGAAGACGAAGCAATTTATAGCGACAAATGAGACAATCAAACAGTTATGGGGTACAGTATCTGATAAATCTCAGCAGGCGGAAAAAAAAAGAATATCTGTCGAACCGAGCCTGACGAATATCAAAGAAGTGTTCGACGCAATCACTGCTGCTGCACAACTTTATGAAGCAGCCGCTGCCGATTGTCGGCAAGCCTTGGCTTTGTCCTGTTCTGATGAAGACCGGAAAACATTTACAGACAAGTTATCGGCTTTAGAAGTCAGTGCCAAGGCATGCAGACAAGAAGCAATCGAGTGGACAGAAAAGGTTGCCGCTCAAAAGCAAGCATTGAAAGATCTGGTAGTAGCACTTCGGAATGAGGCTTCTTCGTCAGAAGAAAACGGAATGGAGCGTCATTCTTGGGAAACACATCAGCAGATCGCAGCGATCATCAAAAAGTTGATCGATTGTCATGAAATGGATAATTGTGATCTTGCCGAAACTCAGGAAAAAATAGCCTTTTTTGAAAATGAGGCTGATGCGCGACATCTTAAAGCAGATACCGCTATTTCAGAAACATTTCATCAAGAGGAAAAATTACGGAAAGAACAATTTTTCTCATCTAAAGAGAAATCTCCAACACTCATGAGTCCAATTGTCACCAGTTTGGATGGATCCACCCTTTATACAGAACAGTTTTACCGTTTTCTTATTCAAACAGATTCCTCTGCCTCTTCTCTTCAGGTCAATGTAAGTGAGAATGGCACAAAGGTTTATGAAGAACGAATAGCTCTTCCTATGGAGGGAACACAATCATGGCACTACTATATTACTTCCGATGAGATGATGATCATTCCCGAGACAGCATTGAAATCGCAATTCGGACTCGACTTGCGTATTAGCATAGTCTTCGATCCCAACCACAACCTGTCGTTATTGATTTCACATAAAGTGATGAAAGAAAACTACACGTTTGCATTTTCTTTGGCTGATGAGCCTCTTTATGTATTGAATTTCTCTCCACCTCCACCCTGGCAGCTAGCGTAAGTTTATTTCGCAGAGCGAAATTTCTCTCCACTCAAAATTTTTAAAT
>JBAWZJ010000076.1:0-8708 GCA_037143085.1 Parachlamydiaceae bacterium
GGTCTAGAAGTGTTCATAAAACATCTCAAGAGATAGCTTCTGAAAATTTCTTCACCGACTTCGTGGAAAAGCACGGACCTACAGAATTTCTCGGGTACACTCGAATGTTTGCTGATGGTGTGATTAAAGGGCTTGTCGTCGATGGAGCCTTCGTTCAAGAAATGCATGCGGGCCAAGAGGGTCTGGTGATTTTAGACAAAACGCCGTTCTACCCAGAAATGGGGGGGCAAATTGGCGACACGGGAATAATCAGCGACCATCACTCTACCTTTATAGTCAAAAATTCTGAAGCTCCCTACAAAGGAATCATCGCCCATGTGGGTACTGTAGATAAAGGGGCGTTGAAGGTTGGACAGCCTATCACGGCATCGATTGACCACGCGCGCAGACAGAAAATAGCAAATAACCACACGGCAACCCATTTGCTTCACTGGGCTCTTCACCAAATTTTAGGAGAGCATGTGAAACAGGCAGGGTCTGTGGTCGATCAATCACGTCTTCGCTTTGATTTCAACCACCACAAGGCATTAACATTGCAAGAGATTCATAAAATTGAGGATCTCATTAATAAAAAAATTAGAGAAAATGCGCCTGTCAATAGTTATGAGCTTTCATATGAAGATGCTCAAAAACGACAGGACATTAAGCAGTTTTTCGGAGAAAAATACGGTTCTGTCGTCCGTGTCATCGATATCGACTACTCCAAAGAACTGTGTGGCGGAACGCATACACATGCTGTTGGTAACATAGGTCTTTTCCGCGTCGCCAAAGAGGGTAGTATTGCAGCTGGTGTCCGTCGGATTGAGGCTGTCACGGGAGAAGAGGCTGAGTTGCTAGGGCGTCAAAGTGATGTAACGATCAATTCGATTGCTGAAGCGCTCAAAACACAGCCGGCAAAGGTGATGGAACGGATCGAAAAAATGATCGAAGAGAATAAAGAGCTGGCTGCGCAAATCAAAGCTGCGAAAAAGGGTGTTCTGGCTGATATGGCGGCAAATCTGGTCCTTAAGGCTGAAGTCGTCAAAGGAGATCGTCTTATCGCTGCTGAGTTGTCCGTAGCCCCAGATGAATTGCGCATCGTTGCAGATGAGGTGATGGCAAAATTCCCTTCAGGAATTCTTGTTCTTGCAGCACAAAATGATGGTAAATGCAGCATGATTGTACGTGTTTCTGATGATCTCGTAGGAAAGGGGAAAAAGGCGATAGAGATCGTGCAGGCCCTGGCTCCTATCATTGAAGGGACCGGCGGAGGCAAGGCAAACAATGCGCAGGCTGGAGGTAAAGCTCCTCATAAAATCGCTGAGGCGTTATCGGCAGCGAGGGGTTTGGTATAGGCTGTGTTCAGCGAAGAAATCCTCAAAAGTGAGAAAATAAGGGAGCTTCAACAGACTTTTCAGAACGGCGAATCTGTTCTAATAGAGGATCTGTGGAACTCCCCTAAGGCATTAATTGCAGCTCTTGCACAAAGGGCAACGGGGAAGCATATATTGATTCTCACAGGGGCTAGTCAAGAAGAGGTTCGTCTCTATCACGACTTTCCCTTTTTCTCCGATCTGCCTGTTCTCGATTTCCCCGCCTGGGAAACGCTCCCTTCAGAAAATATTGCACCAAGTCCTGATATTGTGGGGGAACGGTACCACGCTTTGCGTGAACTTTCGATATCAACACAACCTCATATTGTTTTAAGTAGCTTGCAGGCTTGTCTTCAGAAGCTGATTGTCCCTAAAAAATTTCAAGATCTCTACGAACGTTTTGCTAAAGGGGAGGAGTATCCATTCGATGCGATCATCGAAAAATTGGGCATCATGGGATACCAGCGAGGCTCCATTGTCAGTGATAAGGGACAGTTTGCTGTCCGTGGGGGGATCATTGATATTTTCCCTGTCTCATCACCCGATCCCTATCGTCTAGAATTTTGGGGGGATGAGTTGGAATCGATACGGGTCTTCGATCCTATTGGTCAAAAATCGGTACGGCAAGTTGATGCCGTTGAGATTCTCCCAGCCCAAGAACTTGAAATTCTCAAAAAAGAAGAGAAACGGGGGACAATCCTCGATTATCTAGGGCCCAATACAATTATTGTTTACGATGATCTTTTAGCTCTTGAAGATCGCTATAGCGCATTAGTCGGTGGTTCAACGACTCTTTCCAACTCATTTTGCAGCATAGACGAATTTCTCGATGCGGTCGCTCCGTTACAACAGATCTTTTGGAGTCAGCAGCCTATTGAGGAACTGAGCGACGTTCACGTAGAGAAGCGGAATAGGGCAAACTTCTATTCAGAATCGGCTCCAATGCACGATATTGCTTTCTCTATGTTCAACCGTCAGTTGAAAGGAAAACGATGGGTTGCTCCTTTCTTGTCTATCGGTGAGCGCCTATTCCCTGAGGTCGAACATAATAATGAGATGTCAGCTCAAGAGGTGATTGAAGGGATTGGAAGACTGCGGGAAAGTGATGTCCATCTTCATATTTTATGCGGCAGCGAGTTGGAAGAGGCGACGTTTCATAAAAAGTTGTTAGATGCAGGAATTTCTTTACCACGTCATACAACATTTAAGAACGGATATCTTTCTAATGGGATTTCTTTCATCGATATTCCTCTAGTTCTGTTGCCGTTAACGGAGATCACAAAACGGTACAAGATCCGAAGGCAAAAACAGAGAAGCACTTATCATACCACTCCTTCCGACACGTATGAACTATCTCCTGGAGAAATGGTCGTTCACTATCACAATGGTATTGGACGCTATGCAGGATTAGAAAAACGTCTTAACCACAACGGAATCCCAAACGAGTTTTTTGTTATCGAATATGCAGACAACGCCAAGCTCTATGTTCCTTTCAACCAAGCGTACCTTCTCACAAAATATGTAGGAGCCAGTGAGGAGATTCCATCGATGCATACCCTCGGGGAAAATCGGTGGAAGAAAAAACGGGAGCATGCGGAAAAAGCGATTCTAGAATACGCCTCTGAATTACTCGAGTTATACGCACGCCGTGAGATTGCCGGCGGATTTGCCTGCAGTGAAGATAGCCCGGATATGGTCGCTTTTGAAGAAGATTTTCCTTATGTGGAAACAGAAGATCAGCTGTCAGCTATCGAAAATATCAAAAAAGACATGGTGTCAGGAAAATCGATGGATCGCCTTGTGTGCGGCGACGTGGGATACGGAAAGACTGAAGTTGCCATGCGCGCGGCTTTTAAAGCTGTTGTGGATGGACGTAAACAGGTTGCCGTATTGGTCCCTACAACGGTCCTAGCAACACAGCATTATGAAAATTTTGTTGAACGCTTTAGCAATTTCCCTATAACGATTGGCGTTCTTTCCCGTTTTCGCACGGCTAAACAGATTAAAGAGACTCTAGAGGGAATCAAAAACGGCACGGTTGATGTCGTTGTTGGAACCCACCGTGTCATCAGCGAGGATGTCCAATTTAAAGATTTAGGACTCATTATCATCGATGAGGAACAGCGGTTTGGTGTTAAGGCAAAGGAACATCTTAAACGAATGAAAGTTGGTGTCGACTGTCTAACGTTGTCGGCAACACCGATCCCTCGAACCCTTTACATGTCTCTGGTCGGAGCCAGGGATATGTCTGTCATTAGTACTCCACCTCAAGATCGTCTTCCTATCACGACTGTCATCACAGAACCCAATGACATTGTAATCAAAAATGCTTTGCTGCGCGAGCTGGCACGCGACGGACAAGCATATATCATCCATAATCGCGTTGAGAGTATTTTCGAATACGCTTCCCATATCCAAGAATTACTTCCCAAGGCGAGAATCGTCGTTGCTCATGGTCAAATGCATTCCGATGAGATTGACTTGGTTTTCCATATGTTTAAAAATGGACAGGCGGATATTTTGGTTGCGACAACGATTGTGGAGAATGGAATTGATATCCCAAATGCCAATACAATCATTGTCGATCGCGCTGACCGCTTTGGTATGGCTGATTTATACCAACTTAGGGGGCGTGTTGGACGGTGGAATCGCCGTGCTTACGGATATCTACTTGTCCCACGGGTTCATCTCCTTCCTGATATTGTAAGGAAAAGATTGGAAGCATTGGCCTCTTCTAGTGGTTATGGCGGCGGTATGAAGGTCGCGATGAGGGACCTAGAGATCAGGGGAGCAGGAAATATTTTAGGGATGGAGCAATCAGGACAGGTTTCTACGATTGGTTTTCACCTCTATTGCAAGCTGCTAAAACGAGCTATGCTAGCAATGCAGGGGAAGGCCCCAGCTATCGTTGCTGACACAAAAATTGAGTTCCTTGTCGATGCGCGCATTCCTGAGGAATATGTCCATGAACCTCATCTGCGAATGGAGATCTACCAGCGCCTTGGTGAAGCTATTTCATTAGAAGATGTCGAGACAATATGGACAGAGATTAAAGATCGTTTTGGTATACCTCCAGAGGCTGCAGTCTGGCTTTATCATTTGACGCGTATACGCGCTGTCGCATCACAACGGGGTTATGTACTACTCAAACAAGATAAGTTCTCATTAACTCTTGAGAAGCAAAAAGGAAAAGAGACGGAGACTAGAAAGGTGTTGATGCAATGGTCGAAGAAGGCTGATGAGATGGAACAAAAAATCATGTCTCTTATTGCATAGTAAGAAGACCTTTTACATCAATTAAGGTTCGTCGTTTTTTTGGATTATTTTGGCCGCTTTCGATTCATACGCAGAACTCTTGACCTCGATGCGTAGGCGGGGGGGAAAGAGACAGAAACGGAGTTATGCAAGAGGTCTAATATTGATTTTTAGTTTTTCTTTTGATATAGTGGGTTCTTAATTTTTTTTATACAGGAGAGTTTATGAATAAACGGAATCTTTTTGTAGCATTAATGGGAGTTTGTGGGGTCTTACTATTTGGAACTGACTTGGTAGCAGAGGAAATCGGTCAAAAAACTCATGTTATCGTTGGTGAGCGTGCAGAGCCTACAGAACAACGTAATCTCCGTTTAGAAAAAAGAGCCGCGACCGTTGCTCAGGAAAAAAAGAAAGCAAAAAAATCTGCTTCGAAAAAAGTGCAAGTGCCAAGAGCCTTGGCTTCTCAATCTATTTATTATACAACACATTCAGCAGCTTACAGCAGTCCTGTCTCTGTTTCCTTTATTGGTGACAGTGTAGAGTTACTCGACGGATCTATTTGGAGCGTCAATCCTGTAGATGCTTACAAGGTTATTGGTTGGTTCCCTTCTGACATTGTTGTCATCACCCCTAATCATAGCTGGTTTTCCTCCTACTACTATAGGTTAAATAACCAAAATACTGGAGAGTCTGTAGCAGTAAATTTATACTTAGGGCCAATAGCTCCTTCATATAATGGTGCTTACACGCATTGGATCACAGCAGTTGACTACTACAGGAATACCGTTTACCTTGAAGATGGCTCCGTTTGGCATATGTCGACATTCGATAGAGATGTCGTCAATCAATGGGTAATGAATGATATTGTTATTGTCGGTGTGAATGATGGTTTTGCTTCATCATATAATCCAAATATTTTAATCAACGTTAACATGCTGAACTACGCCGCTGGGGCTGTTGGCTACTAGGAGGTAACTATGCACTTTCATCCATCTATTCCAGGGAAGCCTCAGTGTTGGGAAAGGGAAGAAATTTTTCAAAGACTGACTAATCTCGTTAATGCACCGCGCATTTGGTTGGTCCGGCCTGATCTTTCAATTAGATATAACGATAGAGTCGGGAGTTTTGCTTGGAAAATTCACAAAATCATTCCGCCCATTACGGGATTTTCTTGCACTGTGCATAAATTGGCGATAACTGATCTTTTGCGACGTCTACGCCCTGTTGTAGAGAATGATCAAGAACTTTACGATCTTTTTTTACGAAGTGTTGCTAGATTTCCTCAAGTTGACCCTTCAATTGTGGTGAAGGAAGTTCCTGTGATCGTTGTTCAGCAGTCTAGACCATTCTTTTCGAGACCTGCATTTTACTTTAAGCCGTTATGGAGGAATATCTGGTCAAGGCCATCAAATCCACCTACAATAGCAGGAAGGGTAGTGCCAGGGACTGGAAGGGTTGCTCCTTTATACCGTCCATTTGTGAACAATATTCCTCCAACGGTCCCCGTCGTTGATAGAGGACCGTTTGTAGGTAGAACGGTTCAACCTGTGGTAGCTGGCAGAGTTGTGCCCGGAACCGAGATAGCCAACCCGGCGGTGCGTCCTCCGGTGGCTACGGTCGTTAATAGAGTGCCTTTTATTGATAGAGCGGTTCAGCAAGTAGTGGATGGCAGAGTAGTGCCTGGGACTGGGAGAATCAATCCACCAGTGTGTCCTCCGATGGTTAAAAGAGTTCACTTTGAAGAAACGCGAGTTCAACCGGGAGTTGGTCGAGTTTTTCCTCCGTTTCAACCTCGTGTGAACATGTCAAGTGTATTCAATAGAGGGCCGCAGACAGTTCGCTTACCGTTTGGTGTTGGTGATCCATCAACGGTAGGGATGCGTGCTCCTGTAGGTGTCCGTCGATAAAACGTACTTCTTGGATAATCACACCGTTGCCTCTGCCCTTGTCCCCGATTAATTAATGTTGTTTTTGAATAGAATAGAATTACAACCAGATTTTTCGGGCAGGGGCAGGGGCATTGTTATGCAAGAAATCTTTTAGAAGTTTCGTTCAATCCGATGTTTCTGGTAGTGTCTTTCAATTCCATTAGCCACTTCCTCGGGATCGTCCGTAATATGCATGAGATCTAAGTCTTCTGGAGAAATGCATCCATGGGCGAGCATTGTGTCTTTAATCCACGTCATTAGTCCTTCCCAATACCCCTTTCCTAACATATAGATAGGAAATGGGTGGATCTTTTGAGTTTGAATAAGAGTTAGGGCTTCAAAAAGTTCGTCGAGTGTTCCCACCCCTCCAGGTAAAAAGACATATCCTTGGGCATAACGGATGAACATCACTTTGCGGACAAAGAAGTAGCGGAAGTGGAGGTTATACCGATTGTCTATAAAGGAGTTTGGTGCATTTTCCATTGGCAAATCGATACTTAGCCCGCAAGAACGTCCATTAACAGACTGAGCGCCTTTATTTGCTGCTTCCATAATTCCAGGCCCTCCACCCGTGATGATCGCAAAACCTTTTCTTGAGACGCATTGAGCAACATCGATCCCTAGGTTGTAGTAGGGAGATGCTGGCTTAAGCCTTGCGGACCCGAAAATCGATACAGAAGGGCCAACATTCGTCATCGATTCAAAACCGTCCACAAATTCGGAAACAATGCGAAAAACACGCCAGGCATCTGCTGCGACAGCAGGGTTTTGATCTTGATCTTTGGGGTAATTTATCATTTATATACTCCTCTCTATTCTAAATTATGTAGATCGTTGTCGAAATAAACGAGATAATAGAGTGTCGATCCTTTGTATCTTATCTTTTTTTTCTTTCTTCTCCTGGTTGCCACTAGCAACTTCGTGAAGGTTCTCAATAGCGATGAATGCTCCAGGGTCTTCTCTGTGAATCAATTCCTTGAGCTCGGCTAGCTGCAGACGCTCTGCAATAACGTATAGAATTTCTCTTTCGTCACCAGAGAATCCGCCACGTCCGTACATTACCGTTAAACCGAGTCCTAACTCCGTCATAATAGCGTCTGCAATCTGTTTTGACTTCGAGGAGATAATTAACACCGATTTTGTTTCGTCAAGACCAACAATGACGGCGTCCATGATCTTAATCACCACGATATAAGTAATCAGTGATAGAAGGGGTGGGTGCCAATCTTGGAAAACAAGTCCTGCAGATCCAAAAACAAAGATGTTACAAACAAGAACGACCTGTCCAACAGTAAATCCGGTTCGCTGGTTAATAATAATACCTAAAATTTCTGTGCCGTCCAGGCAGCCTCCATAACGGATAATCAGGCCGATCCCGATGCCTAGGATAGAGCCTCCAATGACAACAACTTCCAAAGCTTCTCCAACAAACTGCCAGGTGGTGAGTTGGTGGATGAAAATCAGGGATCCGGCAAAGAGCACGGTAGCAAAGAGCATGTGCCATAGAAACACCTTCCCAATAAAGCGATAGCCCAAATAGAGGAAGGGGAGGTTAAGCAATAATAGGAAAAATGGAAGATATTTCTGGCCAAAAAGATTCGCAAAGATCATCGATATACCGACAATGCCGCCGTCGATCAGATTGTTTGGGATCAGAAAAACTTCAATGGCAAAAGCTGCAAAAAAAGCCCCGAGAGCCATGAGAAAATAGTCGAATATATAGCCAGTGTATGACTTGGTTGATGGCTGTGGAGAATACATAGAGGAACCTCGTTCTAATTAGATGGTGATCATATCGACTTGGTCCATAAAAAACAATCGCTGATCGGTATCTCTGTTGATGTTGATGTAAGTATCTGATAAATAGATGGATGGAAATTTTTTCAGTTAAAGCTTGTAAGAAATTCGAGGATCGCGTAGACTCTGTGCTTTATTTCGTAAGGGCGTATAGCTCAGTTGGTAGAGCTCCTGTCTTACACACAGGTGGTCATAGGTTCGAGTCCTGTTGCGCCCATAATTGCAAATATGTTCATGAGTTTTAGTCTTTGCGGGAGTAGTTCAATTGGTTAGAGCACCGGCCTGTCAAGTCGGAAGTTGCGGGTTCAAGTCCCGTCTCTCGCGTCACTTTTCTTGTATAACATCAGCTTTATTTCTGTCCATTACTCTATTAACT
>JBAWZJ010000077.1:0-8708 GCA_037143085.1 Parachlamydiaceae bacterium
ATATTGAAGTGGATCAGCGAGCGAGCCGTTTGTGCTCCCCAGTATTTTTCATTGGGAACATCGATGCCCCCCATACTGTCGTGCTCTTGCCGCTTTCCAGATGATGTTTGGTGCTTTTTTGCCATAATCTTGACTTTGTATAATTTTTTGGTTCAGATTCCAGAGCGAGGCAAACTCCAGCGTAATAAATTTCGACGGATGGGCATTTTTTGCCCTTCCGAGAAATTTATTTAGCTGGGGAAAGCCTCTCTCGGAAGATGAATCAAAAAAAAATGTACAAAGTCGAGATAATTACTTTTCATATAGCACAGGTCTCTATTTCAAAAAAAGGTTGAAGTTGGATTGACATCAACTAATGTACTGACGGAGCTAGGAAGAGGCGATGCTATACGAGCTGAAGAAATCGCTTCAGAGACTTTATAAATAGAAGGGCCTCGAATGAGCAGTTGGAAGCGGAAGTTGTCTTTGATTTTCGCATGTCCTGAGGGGATAATCGGAAGAAGTTCAAAATCACTAGGAAGGAGACCGGTCAACTGCTGGCGGAAAGCTTCGGCCGAACGTCTTGTGATTTTATCGTCGGTGCCTGAAAATGTGATTTTTACAAGGGAAGAGAAAGGGGGATAACCAAAAAGCTCTCGTGTGGCGATCTCTTCTTTATAAAAGGCTGTATAGTCTTGTGTCGAGGCTAAATGTATTGTGGGATTGTCAGGTAAGCCAGTCTGCACGATCACTTCTCCCTTGGCGTATCCGCGTCCTGCACGTCCTGCAACCTGTGTGATCAATTGGAAAACAGTCTCAGAAGCGCGAAAATCTGGGAGGTTTAGTCCAGCGTCTGTATTAAGGACCCCAACAAGAGTGACTTCTGGAAAATGAAGTCCTTTAGCAATCATCTGGGTTCCTATCAAGACATCTGCTTTTCCGGTTCCGAAATCGCGCAGGAGCTTTTGGTGGCTCCCTTTATGCCTCGTCGTATCAGCATCGATCCTCATCGTTCGGATCTCCGGGAGGACTGCATGCAGTGATTTTTCGATTTGTTCAGTTCCTACTCCTCGGAATTTCATTGTTTGAGAACAGTGACATGAAGGGCATTCAAGAGGAGGAGGTGATAGGTGAAATCCACATAAATGGCATGCCAGTGTGTTTTGGCCTAGATGAAAAGTTAGGCTCACATCGCAATGAGAGCAGCGTACAGGTTTGGAGCAACCTTGGCAAACCAGTGTTGTGTGGTAGCCGCGTCGATTTAAAAATAAAATTGTTTGATGGCCCTTTTCTTGTCTTTCCTTGATCCCTTTGAGTAGAGGTTCAGAGAAATTTGTGTATCCCCCTGCTTTTTCAAACTCTTTTTTCATGTCGACAATTGTAAATTTAGGCATCGAGGCAGCATCAGCGCGTTGGTGGAGAGTGCTTAACGAGTATTTGTTAATAGAAGCGTTATAATAACTTTCGATACTTGGCGTAGCGCTCCCTAAAAGGACGGCGCTTTTCGTGAGTTTACCGCGCATCACAGCGATTTCTCTAGCGTGATAGCATGGAGCGCTTTCGCTCTGTTTGTAAGAGTGCTCATGCTCTTCGTCGACAATGATCAGTCCTAGGTTTTTGACTGGACTAAAAACGGCCGAACGGGCCCCTATAACAATGTCGGCATCGCCTCTGCGGATTTTATGCCACTCATCAAATCGTTCTCCTTGGCTGAGACGGTGATGTAAGATGGCTATTTTTCCTTCGAAACGGCTGCGGAACCGTTCGATTGTTTGTGCCGTTAAAGAAATTTCAGGAACGAGCATGATCGACCCTTTACCCATCTTTAAGGCCTTATCGATAGCTTGCAGGTAAATTTCTGTCTTTCCGCTTCCCGTGACTCCATAGATGAGGTGTGTTTCGAAAACGCCTCGATCGAGGGTTGCTGTGATCTTATCTAATGCTTGCGCTTGCTCGGGATTTAATTTTTTTGGTTTCGTTTGGAAATAGTCTTCGCTGATAAGAGGGGAACGGTCGACGCGGACGATATCGATTGCCAAAAAACCATTTTTTGCTAATGTCTCGACAGGGCTTCGCGACCCTCCTGTTTCTTCGAGAAGTTCTGATAGAAGAATGCCTTTTTTTACTTTTAGCATCACATCAAGAACAGAAGCCTGAGCTGAAGCTTTATTTCTGATGCTTTCGCAGTATTCCTTCAATTGCTCTCGTGTTTGGGCACGCATCACAAAAAGTTGCTCTTTATGAGAAGTTTCTTTCCTGACAATTGCGGGGAGTATGATTTGCAAAACTTCACGGAGAGAAACGCAATAATATTTTGCCATCCATAAGGAGAGTTCAAAAAGATCTTCTGTGATCATCACAGAATCCGTGGTGAAACGTTTCACTCCTTGAATTCGCGGATAGTCAGGGGAGTCTTTGACTGCAATAATGTAGCCTGTACGCAAATGTCCTCTGACAGGAACTTCAACTCTCATCCCTCGTTGTGCAATAGCTGCTTGTTCTTGAGTGAGGCCATAATCGAGGGCTTTATCGACAGCGACATCTAGAATAACAGCGGCATATTTAGCGAACCCGAGCTCACGGATTTCTTTATCATGTTGAATTGTCTGTTTTAGGATACAAGAATGCTCGCTCATAGGTTAGGATAACAGCTCTCTGATGGCGTGCCATAGAGAGGATTTTAAAGCGGGTTCTTTAAGATAAAAACTGAGGTCGGAAAGGAGCAATAAGGGGTGTTTTCCTAGGTAATGACGAGCTGGTTTTTGTGTTTCTTTGTGATGTTTTTGCATTTCAGAAAGTGTGTAGAGGCTTCCGTTATTTGCTATGACAAGTTTCAATCCGCTAGATTCAAGCAGAGTATTCCACCCTTTTTCCCGTTCAATAGTTATCCCACTGACTGTTTTTATTGAAAACCCATAGACTTCCAATGCTTTGCCAATATTCGATAAAAAAAGTGCATGTTCAGGAGGTTCGTTGAGGGTGATTAAAATAATATCGGCATTTCTTTGAGCCTCTTGCTTTAACGTTGGAAGGTGTCGTGCTTCACCATCATCAGGAACTTGGCCGATCAATTGTAAGTGGGGTAATTGTTCATTGATGATCTTTTTCAGATCGCTCATTTCGACATCCTTAGGCGGAGGAGGAGTCTCGATGGTAAAAAATGTTTTTTTATTTGGTGAGGAAGTTACAGGTGCAACTACCGTTTCTATCTTTATAGCTTCCGGTTTTTTTTGTTCAGGAATAGGTTTTGGTGAAGCTTGAGAAGAGACGGGTAAATTTATTTCTTGAGTGGCTGTCGAAACATTTGTTTTTGAAATAGTAGGTGAAGGAGATGCTTTTGGAATATACGTGCTTTGCGGCGGATTCGTAGAAGGAGGAGTCTGTTTTTGTTCCGGAACAGTGTTTACATTTTTTTTTTGAGCTTGCTTTAGGAAATATTCGAATGTTTCAGGAGCGTCGAAAACGCGGTCGGAAACGGTATGTTCTTGGAATAAATATAATTGAGTTAAAGCAACCAATTCTCGGTATTGATCTTGGGTGGGACTCATGAGGCCGCCGCCTCAATTTCCGCAATATTTGCATGAATTGCCGGTACGATATTTTCGAATCCGCGGAGACTGTATTTTTTTGTCAGTACGTGTTGAGCCTCTCGCAGTCCCTTTGCATAGATCTTACCTAATAATTTGATGACAAAACGATGGCCGTATAATTTATCAAAAAATTTATGATGGCGAACAATGTAGAATATGACATTTTCATCATCTCTAAATTCTAGAACCATCCGAGCAATCAATTTAGAAAAGCGGATCATTGGTGCAGAAACTTTTTCGACAGCAGGAGTCAAGGCCGTAGCTTCGAAAGGTTTTTCCTTTAACACTTCAGCAATCTCCAGGCATCCTAACCATATTTTGTCTGCGTAGTGTTGCAATGCAATAAATTCTTTTTCATCACCTTCGGAATTTTGGAGAAATAATGTGCAATACATTTTTAATTTTGCAAGCAGTCCATCTGGTGGGCTCCAAGTGAAAGATCGCATTTGATGGTTGGGGGATCCTACTAACTTCATTAAGCAAGCTTCAACTTCAGGACGATGACTATTAAAACTAGAGGAAAGGGGTGTATCATTCGCTGTTGTTCGCATTCCTCCGCACAAGGAACTTAATTTTTGAATTGCGGCAAAAGATTCAGTAAATTCGGCAAGAATAAATTGAAAGAGAAGGCTGTTGTTTTTATGAAATGTATTCAGATAGCTGATAGATGTACCGGCATGCGATGTCACGATGCGCTCCAACATTGGATTTTCTTACAACTCACCTTACGCAACCAGAGTGGCATTTAGGCTGAAGCGAAAGCTCTCGCGGTCGCTCACGCAAAATCGACCCCGGGGCTTTGGCTCAGCCCAAATACCGCTCTCTTTGCGTAAGGTGAGTTACAATTTAACAAAATAGCTACATAAATGGAATCGAAAAAACAAACCCTTGAAAACAATTGTTTTCAAGGGTTCTTAAAATAAAAAATTGATTTATTTTCGTCAGGTTACCAGCAGCATCCAGATTTCTTTTGTTGACCAGATTGCTGTTTCGTTTGATTAGGCTGTTGAGGCTTGTTTGGTGTCGTAGATGGCCCTTTTTGAGGCTGTTGTTGGTTAGCTGATGGGCTTTTTTGCTGAGGTTGTTGTTTTTTGTTGTCCATGAAAAATTCTCCTTTAAAGGTGTTTTTTTGTGAAAGACCGGACAACACCTATCTGGCACGGACTCGATTCAATTGTCAATGAAAAAAGGTTGTTAATTTCTAAGTGTTTTAAAATTAAAGATTTAAAATAGTGTTAGTTGAATATTGTTGACGATTGTCTTGGCTTTTGGAGTCGGCGCACCCCGTTTAATCTTTGTTGGTTCAAAAGCGTTTTTGCGGTTTGCATTTTCCTCGAGATCAATGAGAATCTCTTTGGCTCGAGAAATGACAGCTGAGGGGAGTCCTGCGAGCCTACCGACATGAATTCCATAACTTTTATCTGTGCCTCCACGGACTATTTTGCGGAGGAAAATAATTGAGTCTTCGCTTTCATGTACCGCCACATTGTAGTTGACAGCCCCCGGAATATTTTCCTCGAGTTTTGTTAACTCCCAATAGTGGGTGGCAAATAGTGTCTTTGCCATCTTACCTTCTGTTATGAGTAGATATTCAGCTACAGACCATGCAATTGAAATTCCATCATAGGTGCTTGTTCCTCGTCCAATTTCATCCAGGATGATTAATGAACGTGACGTTGCATTATTAAGGATATTGGCCGTTTCAGTCATTTCCACCATAAATGTTGATTGCCCTCGAGAGAGGTCATCGCTTGCACCGATACGTGAAAAGACTTTGTCTACGATTCCGATATGAGCGCTTGAAGCCGGCACGAAGGAACCTATTTGAGCCATAATAGTGATGAGGGCAACCTGGCGAATAAATGTCGACTTACCAGCCATGTTAGGTCCAGTAATCAACAAAAGCCTGTTATGCTCATCATCCAAGATTGTGTCGTTGGGGATGAAGCGCTCATTTACTTGGGCCGCTTCAATGACTGGGTGTCTTCCTGAAGCAATGTGGAGAATTGAACTATTATCAATGATCGGGCGTGTGTAATGATATTGCCGAGCCACACGAGCCAGGCTTTGTATCACATCAACACGAGCCAATGCTTGAGCTGTTGTTTGGATCGCTTGGCGATATGACGCTATTTCTGTTCTTAAAGCTTGGAACAACTCATTTTCTATTGAACCTATCCGCTCTTCTGCGTGCATCACTTTGCTTTCATATTCTTTTAGTTCAGGTGTGATGTATCGTTCCGCATTAACGAGCGTTTGCCTTCTTTGGAAACTTTCAGGCATTCTATCCGCCTGACCTCTGCTCACCTCGATGTAGTAACCAAACATCTTGTTAAAGCCCACCTTTAATGTCTTGATGCCTGTGGTTTCCTTTAGGTCATTTTGATATCGAGCCAGCCATGCTTTACTGTCTCTGCTAATTTCGCGTAGTTCGTCCAGTTCTTCGTGGTAGCCATCGCGGAAGATGCGGCCATCGCTGATCCTCATTGGAGGATCATCAACTAAAGCTCTTTCAATCGCTTCCACCATCTCAGGTAGAGCTTCAATAGAGGTTTCATCAGAAGCTATAATTTCTGAGAAGGAAGCAACAGTACGTAGTGACGATTTAAGTTGAGGAATGGGTTTGAATGAATTTTTTAAAGCCATGAGATCGCGCGGCGAAGCGTATCCAGAGGAAATTCTCATGATTAGACGTTCCATATCGCGTACGCCGTCGAGCAGTTCTGATACCTCTTGAATAGTGAGAGGGTTATTGTAAAACGCCTCCAAAGCATCTTGTCGTTCCATAATGAGCGAAGGGTCCAATAAAGGTTGCCTTATCCATTGCCTTAATAATCGAGCTCCCATCGGTGTTTGTGTGCTATCTAGGATGCTAAGTAATGTGTTGCGTCGCGATCCATCTAGAATAGATTCTGTCAATTCTAAATGCCGCTGTGTTGTTCTGTCTATCGACATGAATTGCGATGCCGTATAAGGCTTGATATCTTTTACATGATCTAAGGAAAGGCAAAGGATGTCTTGCAAATAACTCAAAAGGGCGCCTGCAGAATTGATTGCAATGATTTGGCCTTGTAATCCATATCCGTCTAATGTTTTGACGCCGAAGTGCGTTGTTAAAAAATCATGGGCCGCTTGATGGTCGAAGCGCCAATCGTCATGTATAGTGATAACAAAGCTGTACGATTTACGTAGATCCTCAAGGAATGTCCTATGCCTTTCTTGAAATTTCGGAGAAGTTACAATTTCTGCCGGTTGTAAGCGGTGAATTTCATTAAGGAGCTCTTGTTCACTTTCGATTTCAATCACCCGAAAATCTGCCGTTGTTAAATCGAGAGCAGCAAAGCCGTAAATCTTTCCTACTTGGCAAATAGCGGCAATAAAGTTGTTTGTTTTGTCTGAAAGGAGTGATGAAGTGATTAACGTACCTGGGGTCACAACCCGCACGATTTCCCGACGGACAAGACCTTTTGCTTTTTTGGGGTCTTCTGTTTGTTCTGCAACCGCAACGCGAAATCCCTTGCAGACAAGTTTGTCGATGTATCCTTCGCAGGTGTGATGAGGAACTCCACACATAGGGATATCTTGTCTTTTTGTCAAAGTGAGCTCGAGTTCCCTGGCGATGATCACAGCATCTTCATAAAAGGCCTCATAAAAATCCCCCATCCGGAAAAATAATAGTGCGCCACTGGATGCAGTTTTACAAGCATTCCATTGGATCATCATAGGGGTCGTTTTTTGTTCCTCAAATGTAGTCGACTCGATTGCTCTTTCAGTCGTCTGTTCCGTCATGATTCCTCCGTGCAGGGACAATAGACCTCTTGCATCACTCAGGTGCCGCCTCTTTTCGGGTTCTTTTGAACCTATTTTCGACTTCAAATTGCGGGGGCAATATCAACTTTCGTATGTGGCCCCTGTAATTTGAATCGAAAAGCAGCCAAAATAATTCCCAAAAGCGACGAACCCTGAGTGATGCAAGAGGTTTATGGTATACAATTTCACCTTGCGAGACAAGTGTTATTTCTTGTACAAGGACAGGTTTATGGAGTTACCGATACTTACACCTACACATTTGCTCTACGCGCAATCTGCATTATCCGATGACGATCTATTTATGTTGTTGCGGAGGAATACCGCGGATCTCGTAACGATTTTGGAAATTGCTAGCGAAGATCAAGCGTGGTGCGCGATGCATGATACGTTTTTGTTCTTAGCGCTGACGTCTTTGACGGACCAATCTTTTGATAATAGACTGGAGCAAGAACACGTCAATCGAGTTGCTAGAACAATTAAGAGACACTACTCTCTATTTCAACTTAACATCCCAAAGAATATTGAGATTAAACTTCAAGACGCGATAGTTTTCTGTAACAGTTTGTTATTAGGAGCTGCCTCTAATTTTTTTAAACAATTGTTTTTGGTTCATCAAGGAGTGAGAGAGTTTGCTTTTTCTAGCGTAACAGTAGATGTGTTCTCTATCATCCAACAATATGTCTCTATGGAAAATGTCCCAGAGCTTCTTGTGATGGGAAAGGAAGATGCTATCTCCGTTTTACGGCAAGCGTTGCATTGGGAGGTTGAAGGATTGTCGCATGAGTGTCAAAAAATCGTTACAAAATACCTGACAGTAGATAATCTGTTGTCGCTTTTCATTCAAGGAAAACAAGAGAGGTGGCTTGAGTGTCAACGAAGGTGCGCCGATTTTATTGAGCGACATCATTGGGGGTTTCGTTTACACGTGATATCTTTGGATCGCCTAGGGTTTGAAGTTATTAGCTTTTCAGATGAGACAATACAATATTTTGAGAATTTCCACCCAATGATCACCGACTTGATTTGCAAAAACAGCTCGGTTGAAAGTTTTCAATTTGGGGTGTTTTTAAGGAAGTGTCCTAAGTTAGTGGCTCTGGATTTTAGTGAAACACAAGCAAAAAGTAATTATTTGAATTACGGGTCAAAAGAGTTGCAAGAGATCAATCTCTCCGAATGTTTATGGGTTTCTCCCGATGTTTTGAAAAATATATGTGAAATTTTTCCTTATCTAAAAAAAATAGCACTGCGGCGTCCTCCTCATTTAAATTCTTCCTATTGGGGTGAACTGATTAAATTCAAGCAATTAAAATGTTTATATTTAAGTCAATG
>JBAWZJ010000078.1:0-8683 GCA_037143085.1 Parachlamydiaceae bacterium
CTCTCCAAAAACAAAGATACGGAATAGGGTCTCTATGTGCTTTGGCCCGATAGTGTATGAGGTAAGCGCATGTTTTTTCATCTATAAAGCCACCTGGGGCAAAAGCCGCAACAGTGATTCGTTTCCTCCGCTCCTCTGAGATCCTTGAAAGAGCAATATCCGTTTCAATGCATCCTCTACTATGAGGAATATGCAATACGTAGGCGTTTGGGTCATTATCGAAAATGGCTTTCCATCGATCCTGCAGAAGCCCTGGAGGACCCGTATCTATTCGCATCATTCCCAAAACGCATGTAATAATATCGTTTCTGAATCCTCGTGTTGCCCCATATACCGCATGAATATTATGCCCTCCGCAGAGATTTGAAATGTGCTCTGTATTTGCTCGCGCTTGTTTGTGTGTGTTTCCCATTCCATTGAGAGCAGTGATGTATAAGTTGTTCGGCAATTCAGGACGTCCGAGGTCGCTCAAATCATACAGTCGTGAAGGATCGGATGGTGAAATTAACTCTTTGAACTGATAAAAACAATTAATTTTTAGAGGAAAGGTTGCTACATCATTAATGCTGATAGAAGCTACTGTATCGTATACGGAAGTGGCAAAAAGGCCATCCAGATCCGTATTATTGATAGGATCGCCATTGGCATAGGCATAGAGGTCTAAACAAACGGGATGACTAACGGGATCGGGACTAAGGAAACGACCTCCAGTTGGATCGTAATAACGCGCTCCTAACCAGATCAGTCCTGTCGGATCGGCACGCTTACTCTGCCATGTTAGCGACAGTGCATAGGAAACTAGTTCAGAGTCTTTCGCTTTGGGTGGAGCGCGAGGACCATAAGGCGTTGGATAGTCTCCATTCCACTGTGTCGTCTGCGAGTTAACCACTGCGATGAGGTTGTTTCGACTGTCATGATGTAGCACCGCGACTTCGCCGTTTGAGTCCACAATTGCAGCACAGGAAGCACCTTCGTACATTTTCCATAAAATTTTTTCTTTGCTAATCACTCCAATTTCCTGAAACTCCTGTTCAGGATCATACAAAGATGTGGTTACAATGGTATGTTCCTTGGAATTCCAAATATTTCCTTTGAGTATTGGTGTATAATTTGTCTGGAGTCTTCTACCGAATGCGTCATAAGACGCTGTCCATTCAGAGGTATCGCTCTTAACAGCGATGAGTCTTCCCCATGGATCCCAACTCAGTCGTTGATCGCCATGTGCGATGACTTGTCCCATGTCATCATAGGCTATAGCACGTACCATTGAATTAAAAAGTTCTTTAGCGATCCTTCCAAACTTATCCAGCTCGTTATCGGAGACTTCAAAACTTGGGGCTGCTGTGAGAATGCCACGTCCTGGTTTGTCGAAATCAAAAGTATAGGCATCGTCTTGAGTTGATTTGAGAAAACCTCGCTCATTGTAATTGTAAGTTGCTGAATGCGTCTCAGGATAGGTGGAATCATAGAAGGCGAACCTACCACCTTGAGTCCACTGTAGCGACTCACTGTATTTATTACCTTGCAGTTGAACATCGATGGCCTGTGGCAGTGCAGAATCATTGTACTGTATTCCAACAGAACTAAATGGAGTTGTTTTTTTGATAAGAGATCCACTTAAGGCATAATTGTAAGAAAGGTTTATGCCTTTTGAGGTAAGCCCCTGTAGACGTCCGCTTTGATAATGGAAGTCTCGCCGGTGATCACCTACTTTTAGAGAACGACTAGAAGGCGTCCATTCCTGTCTTGTGTTTTGTATTGTAATTTCGTTCAGTGAGATGATTTCGCTAATTAGGCGTCCTGATTCATCATAGGTACGTTCAATTTTAGAAGTATCTTTTCCTGATTCAGTAACAGACGCAAGAAGACCTCGTGGATCATAGGTGTATATGCGAGAATAGTTGCCTACTTGCTCCTCGACAAGTCTTGAATGGATATCGTACGTGTATTGGTGAAGACGGTTGAGCGGATCCTTAGTTTGACTTAAAAGACCATTTGCGTAGGCGTATTCCCATCGTTGAAATGCTGCTCCGTTCATTTCTTGCCATTCAGAGCATTTGTGTCCTACAGAATCATAAGTCGCTTTCCATGTCAAATTTCCAGGCATGTGATAAGCAATCAAATTTGAGTCTGCGTCATACTCATAAGTGATGAGAGCGCCGTCTGGCAGTTTTTTCTGTTCAAGGCGCCCCAGTGAATCAAACTCTTGGTGTGTGATATTACCTTCTCGATCTACAGAAACGACGCAGTTGCCGCAGGCATCATAATAATGAGTCGTGACTTTGCTTCCTTGCTGGATATGGACAGGTAATCCAAGGGTGTTTGTCCAGGTCGTTGTGACAATATCCCCGTGGATTTCTTCGGTCATACTTTGTGCCAGACTTTTTCTATAGCAAGTCGTGTTAATGAGTGAGCCGTTGGAATTCAGAGTCTTGCTTTCAGCAAGGGCGCCAGCTTCATAACGTTCAATAGTTTTTTCACCGCTTGGCAAGGTGCATACAATAGTATCTCCTTGATAATTCCATTTCGTGATGTCGCCGTTGGGGGATGTTTCCGTTTTCACACGATTAAGGGCGTCATATGTTTTTGTCCAAGTGAATCCGGCACGATCGGTAAAGGAGAGTAGGTTCCCATGCGCATCGAATTGGCGAATTTCCGTGAGTTCGCCTTGAGACCGTATTTCTTCATGCACAGAATCATTATAACGAACTGTTAATGAGACTCCATTTATTGTCTCTTGAATCGGACGACCCATAAAATCGTAGATATGGGTGATTTTCGTATCATCGGGATAAATTTCGGATTTCAAGAGACCGTTGGTCGTGTAAGATCGGGATGCGGTGGCTCCGCTTGGCGTCGTAACAGTGGCAACAAGGCCGCCAGCTTCGTACGTAAATGTGGTGGTGAGACCGTGCTTCGTTGAGTGCTTTATTCTCCCTAACGCATCGTAATCGCAATATGTACAATTACCTAGAGGATCGACCTGCTCAAGCAACCGACCACAAGCATCATATTCGTAAAGAGAGTAAGCAACACCTGCGGGTTCAATCGACGATCCATTGAACTGCGATAAATTTTTTCTAGAGGCTTTGAGGAAACCTGCCGCATTATAATCCAAAAACAATGTATCGTTAGGGTCGTTGCCTTGTTTCCAGATAAGTTCGTTATTGAGATCATAGCTCGCATATGTCTGAGATATGATTTTTCCTGATGGAAGAGACGTTGTGCTGCGATAGCAGTTTCCCATAATATCGTATTCATTATGCTGTATCGAATCGGCGGTAATCAGTCTTTTGCATTGTCCCTGATTGTTATAGTGAAAACTCGTCACGACATCAGGATCATCAGTCCCTGTCTTTTGTGTTTTCTTAATTGGAAAATCACGGTCGTCATATTCAAAAAGAGTGATAGCGCCAGAATCATTTCTCTTACTTACCATTCCGTGCAAGGTGTATTCCAGATCGATGCAAGAAGTGTGAATGTCGTCTACAAACTGTTCGACACGTTTTGGAAGATAGGGATAGGTGGCATCGTACGTGGTGATTGTCTTTGTGTTGAGCGTTTTTTCTTGAATGCAGAGGTTGTTTACATTGTAGGTAAAGTGTTTGGAAACGCTGGTATCACCCTTGCCTGTGAGATCATCTCCCGTAAGAGTGAGCTCATGGATATTGCAATGCTCGTCATAAAGATAGTTGATCGTTAGTCCTCGTTTGTCTGTAGTCGACTTCAAGCTTCGTTGCCATCCACCTGTTTTGTTCCAAGGTAAAACTTGTTCTGTTTCAGCATCGAAGTAAGAGTTGTCATCAAGAAACCATGACTGCAATGTGACAAATCCCAAAGGATCAGTGATTTTGTAAATCTGTTTTTTGTGGATCTTGTATTCAGTGCTGCCACCAGAAGCGTCAGTTACGATGGTAACGTCATTCTCATAATTAAAGAGAGCACTGGTAGCCATTTTCTGTTGTTGGCCAACTGGAGATCTCTGTTCGATCACCTTGTCGTCTTTGTAGATATTTTCTAGGACGCGGCCGTGTGGTTTGGTTTCGCGCATGATCCGATGGAAACGGTCATAATCGTAAGAAATCACAGCATCATTTGGAAGTTTTACTGTCGCTAGGTTGCCTTGAGAGTCGTAGGTGTAAGAGATATGTCTGCCATCTTTAGAAAAGACTTCTGCAATTTTTCCACTGTAGTTGTACTCAAACTGAAGATAGTGGCCATTCGAGCTCTCTATCCGCGAAAGGCGCTCCTGATCATAGGTAAAGGTAAGTGTGTTGCCAGCATGATCTGTCCAAGATTGTAGTAAATTGTCATGAAAAACACGTATAGAGCCATCCGAACCGTACAGGATATAACCATCTTTCTTCTCTATATAAGCATGAAAAGGGTTGGCAGTCCCTCCAATCCCTTTCCTGTTTGTGTTGCGGAGGTCGGGATTGTCATCAGGATGCACAATCCAGCGATTTTGTCCTTCATCGAATCGATAGACGATCACTGTGCCATCCTGTTCCGCAGCAAACAATTTATTGTTCTCCTCAAAAAGAACAGGATTTAAGCTCAGTTTCCAGCCAAAACCTAAATTCCCGGGTATGGGATTTTGGCTATTGTAATTGCGTCGGATTTCTAAGGGAAATGGACCTGGCAAGTTTAAGTCTACTTCATCGACATAGAAAGCACCTGTCACTACGTCGACTGGATCGCTGACACCCTCCCATACGGACTTGTGTTCTAAACGTACATCTGCTTTCCATTCTTTTGATATGGGTGATGACCATAAGGATCCTTGCCACCAAGCAAAAGACCTTTCTTTTTCTTGATCGAGATTAAAGGTAGGCAAATGAATTTGCGATGTCACTCCGTTGAATAGTGGAGCATTTGCAGCAGAAATAAAGCTATAGTTATCGCCATTCGAGACTAAATTCCAATTCTTTTGATCGAGCAAATCTATGAAATTATCTTTAAGCCGCGATCCATAGCCTCCATTCATGCTTTGAGAGCCATTGGAGATCATGGCGATATATTTACCAGGTGAGATAACCAGTGTTCCATAGCCGGTATAAGAAGGTGGTATTAGGCCATAACCATCTAGGCTAGAGACTGGTCCAGGTGTCATATAGGCATAAGCATAAGTCTGATTTTTCTCTACGAAGAGTTGCCGAAGTCGATTCCATTGACTCGGCGCTTCATTTTTAATCCGCTGCAGATCTAACCCTTGAAAATGAGAAAAACAACTCTGACGTGCTACTTCAGACATAGTGTCAGCGTCGAAAAAACTCTTGTGTGTGAGCGTTAGAAAGCCGATTCCAGGCAATCTTTTTCGTGCATGTTTTTGGTGTGCAATCTGCAATAGCTTGGTTGTCGAAATTGCATAGGGATCTTGGTAGATTTCACGCAGTACTTGATGTTCATTCGATGACCAGTCTGCCACTGCAAGGGTATTGTATTGAGCAAAACTATGATGCACATTCTGATACAGAGAAAAGGGATGCTTTAAGTGATCCTGTGTATAGTTAGTCATATGCATATCTACTTGGGGATATCTTAAATCAGAGTTTGATCCAGGAGTAGGAGATAATTTTGCCAAACCGATCGAAAATGTCGTCGTCGGCACCATCTTATGAAGCGTCGCTAAGATCTTTGCCGATCGACTGCATTTTTCATAGTAAGCGGTGCCTACAAACGAAAGCAATGTTGGCAATTTCTCTACCGACGATGTTGTGCTGGCAAATTGCTCAGCATAAAAGGAAGTGACTTTTGCATTGGTACTACCCGATTGATGACAGATAGCCGCGCATGTGCCCTTTGCGATAGAGAATCGTTTAGTGAGTGGATAAATTTTTTGTGGTGATATATGTGCTTTATAATCGACTTCTATACAAACAGTTGCATCATTGCGATCCAGTGGTAGCAACAGTTCTTGGGTCCACTGATCTGTAGAACAGAAGTGGAGTACGTGATCGTTGGAATTTACTGGAGTGAAATAGATAGCGAAGGCACTACATGAAAATGCAGCGAGATGCATTGCCTGTGATACGACTTTTTTGGCGGGATTTTGTTCGGAATAGATCGTGATTTGGATATTGGCAAAAAGGTCGTTTCTCTCTGAAAGATTCGCTAAAACATTTGGTTGTCCTCTCATCTCAGCACGAGGAAAATCATTCCAATTAAAAAACTGCCTTTTCTTCTGAATCCGATGTGTTCCTACGTCATGCAAGGAAAATCCTTTCCTCCGAAGCTGTTCTTCGACGAATCGCACAAAAAGAACCCCTGCAGAATCGTCATGATCGGCTCCGACATGTTTTAAGATAGCTTCCTCATTGCACAGGTAACCCTTCAACCATTTTTCTGCGTTACAGTATTCTTCTGGCATTAAGGAATAGAGCTCGTGTCCCTCCTCTATATGAATATCCTTCATCCAAGGAAAGACTGTATGCCATTCGTTTCCGTCAAATAACAGGACTCCGGGATAATTTAAGACAACTTCTTGTTCACCTGGTAGCTGAAGGAAAAGTAGCTTCTCAACATAAGAGGCAGGGAGTACATATGAACCTTCGAGATACTGAGCTTGATGGCCAGCACGCTGTAAGAGGTGAACCAAAAGGAAACACTGTTCCCATGGGGAACCCTGTTGTTCCAAAAAAGTTCTTAGAGGATTTCGGTGAATACTTGGGGCATGAAATACTTTATCATCTCTGTTATGAAACGGATCCATCAACTCAATTTCGTTACAAACATATTGAGCTAGAGCTAATGGATCTCTGCCCATCTTTTCGACAAATTGGTCGAGAATCGAGTGTGTCAGAGCTTCGACGGGATGGCAAGCGGTTATCTTGTGATTGGGAGATAATGACCCGATATCAGTGCATAGTGGTATTAGATTTTCTTTTGATAAGGGTGCTGGGCTGCAAAGCATCTCTAATTGCCAAGGAAGTGGGTCCATAAATCTGACATCAAAAAGAGGCTTCTCGTCTAGGTAAAATGAAAATGCATAATGATTATTCGATCCCTTTTGGGAAATGATCCAAGATGAAGAATAGTAGGGATCATGGACAGCAGTAATACGCAGATCCAGGCCATACTGTGAACTCAGCTGAGTTTTTGGGATGTAGAGATTATCATTGATTCCAAGATGCTGGTTCCAGGCAGATTCTTCTACGGGTAACGATATGTTTTCTTGATGCACTACCAATCCATTTTCAGTAACTTTGACGTTTAAAGATCTGCAAGGAGAAGTTTGTTGAACGAGATAGCGGTAAAATTGGTTTGTGTATAATTCACTCCCTTGACCGTCTAGGGCTATTTCTGAGTTAGGCACATCTTTGAACTGATCTTGTCTTTGAAAAAATTGAGAACGTCGATAATTTTGCTCTTTCTCAAAATTTTCGGAAGGTGGAGATTCTGGGGTGAGTTTTCGAGCGTCCGTTAACGCCCAAAGCTCGGTTAATTTTTTCTCGCAATCATGCAGTTTACTCGCATCTTGTTCTTTAATATCAATCAAGGATTCCAGTAGAGATACTGCACGCGAATATGACTCTCGACTATGCGTTAGCAACCCCTGTTCTTTAGAGCGATCACCTTCAGCGTGTAAGCGTTCAAATTCTAAGACCATTGAATGCTTTACTTCAATGATTCTAATGGGCCATTGATTGGCATCTTGACGATACTTGTTCGCTGTATTTCGGTAACTACTTACTGCGGAATGAATAGTGGCGTCTAATTCGGCTCGATTGGCGAACAAGTAGGTGATTTTTAACGTTTGTTCGAGGGCATGAGCAGCAGACTCGTAGCAATCGGCTACTTGATTTAATGATGTGACTACTTCTTCAATATTATCGAGTCGTCGAGAAATGGACGCTTCAATTTTCCGTGCTTGGTCTGATTTTTCATTACTAAATGCGTTGAGTTTTTGAAGAACTTGTTCGATGGACAGAGATTCTGCTGTTGGCAATGAGGGAGGTTTTTGCCGATCCTTTCCTTTGTCGCGATGTTTGTGTTTGGAGGATGATGAAGTTTTGTGATCTTTCTTTGCGGAATGTTTTTTATTGTCGTGCGACTTCGCTTCGATCACCTGAGGTAATCCATGATGATGATCGAGTAAATTTCCATCACAAGCAAATGATAGCAGGAAGGAAACGATGAAGGTTAAAATGTTTGTTCGTTTCATGCCTACGCCTTTAGGTTATTGACTTACAGTCTTACAGGCGATCTGATTTTCAGCAATTAGGAACTTGTTTTTTAATTGTAATGTCGAAATGAGAGGCAGAACACAATTGATACCATAATATGTATCTTCTTTGGTGATCTTTTGCCTCGTGATATCGTCAAATAGAGCACAAGAAAGGAAAACCCATTTGGCTCTCGTTCTGCTTTGGTCTTGTTTTACGTCTTGTTTGGAAAAGTTGGTTTGTGGTATAATAGGGTCACGCTGAGACTGCGTCATATTGCAGGATCGGGGCTTGCCCCGACTCAGCGTCTTTTTTTATTTCCATCCTTTCTGGGGAAATTTTATTAAACCATATCCGTCCATTGTCCCTTGCGGGGATTTTCTCCAAGAAGGCTCTAGTAAATTGAACCACCTATCGTTCTGATGTTCAAATTTGCGGAAAACAGCTCCAACAACCATGTCAGCGAATTGAATGCCAACGCTAAGATGTGATGGTGCCAAAAATAGTCCCTCGATAAG
>JBAWZJ010000079.1:0-8596 GCA_037143085.1 Parachlamydiaceae bacterium
ACGCGATCCAGAGTACTCTGAAATCGATATTTATGAGGGATTGGTACAGGTTCTTGGTGGAAAAGAGACACCGAATAACTTAGAGATGGAAGATCTGATGGGGCCTCAACAAAGCGGAACCTGCGTCTGGAAGTCATTCGCTGCACTTCTTCGCTCCCATCTTTCTTTTGAAGAATTTCGTCATTTGAAGTTTCTTCTAAAGCAGCATTCTTTTTGGGAATATATCGACACGCGCCTTCCTTCAGTCGAGGTTCCTGGTGAGGAATACTTTGCCTTTCTCAAATCAAAAGAGAGCTTTGCTAATGCCATCGAAAATATGCATGCATTATCTCTCATTTCGGATCACGTGTATCAGCTCCACATCAGTAATTTGTCAGAGCTCGACCAAATACTTGATGAAGTGTTTCAAAAAAAAATAAATGCAAAAGCTCTTGTTACAACAACTCTTTGTGACAAAAACCAACGTCTAGAAGCAAAAGAAATTTACGACTTCCAATACGACTTAGACGATAGCAAAATCAAGCAAGCGATTCAGCTCCCTCAGTCGAAAGACTTCAATGTTGCTTTACTCAACATTGATATAGACCATATCAAAGAGTCAATATCCACAGTCAAAAATGAGTGTCAGCATCTACAGGATCAGAAGTTACATTTTGATACCGTAAAATTGTATCGAGCATTTATTCAACGACTGCCGCTACCTGAAGTTGAGTTGAATCCGAACAATCTTTGGCAGCAACTAGGAAAACGGAATAGCCAGGAAGCCATTGGAACTCTGATCGAGCTTTCCGAACTCCATGAACTCTTTGCTGTGAGTCACATTACTCTTGAAAATGAACCTCACCACGCATTTGATCCTGAAAGCTTGGTAGATTCCTACATGGCAGTGTGTATTGTCGATGCGATCATATCCAACACAGACCCCGACGCTACACGAATGCTAGGAATTAATTTTGTCCCCGATTATACGGCGTTGTCCTCGTTTTTAGGGAAACCGATTCGTTCTTTTGGAAACGCCGTTAAAGATAAGCAACGCCATTTTTATTATCATATTCGCAATCCACGGAAACGCGCTGTGCTCAATGATCTCCATGATTACTTAGAAAAACGAGCCATCACAAGCGATGCCGGAAAAACAGGACTGTTTGCTTTTGAAGGGAAATATAATAATAAACCCTTTGAAGGGCATACGAATTTATTTAGTACCACTCCCACAGAAGAACTCAATCCTGAAATCTATTTTTTTGACAAAATTTGGAAAGATGAATCTTTACTTCAACAGATTTCACAAAAGCCAATCAGAAGTAAGGATCGATTTAATTTTATCACAAAAATGAAGGACTCGCCTGAAATTGTTCGTCAATTCAGCCCGGTATTTTATTACTGGGAACGTCTCAATTTACAGAACCGTTGCCTCATTCTAAATTCTAATAATCCTTATTATGTGTATTCATCTAATACGCCCAAAGTTGCACCTGGCAAAGGAGTGCACTCCTGGATGAGTGTTTATGGAGAGAATGGCAACCACCGAATGTTTTTTCACCAATTTACTGGCAACGAAATTATATCGGATAAATCCAAAACGTTAATTGAGGCTTATGCCACAATCGTCGATCCCGAATTAAAGAAAAGCCTTGATATCTTAGAAAATCATCCCGCCCTCACCGAAAATGATGTCTTAATGAACAAAACGGGAGAAATGTTTAAAGATTTAGCTAGCATAAGAGAATTTCTCTTAATAGGGACGAACAAACTCCTTCAGATTGATCGACTACTTGCATATTACTCAAAAAATTTACCTTTTCTTTTTGAGAAAGATCATCAGCTATTTTTCGAACTGCTTTGCTTTGAAAAGGAGATTCTTTCATCAGCTTTAAAACTGAGGCCGGAACTCTATTCTACAATGAAGGAGTTCTTTAGAAAGGGGTACAATTTAGCTAATGGAACCAAAGAATTTCCATCAATGCTCGCGTTTTTAACCTTTGCGAAACGGCTTGAAGATGAGTTCCACTATTTGCAAGAATCGATTTCAGATACCAAATGGCAAAAGAGTGCAGAACAAGAAATCCATAAAACATCTTCACTGAATGGCCTCGTTGAAATCAAAAAAGCACTTTCAACGGTTTCTATAGAAGAGAAAAGTCTTTTGTATACCTATTTTATTGTATTGTCATCGACAGAAAAATGGGTGGATCCAAGCACCTTGTCTACGGTCCTTCAAGGGATAGGATTCCTCAATTTGAATCCCTTGTTAGAGGAAAGTATCCTCCTTAATCGATTGATTGAAACGTCCTTAAATTTTTGGGAACCACAACTCAGAAAACTCTCACCTAAGGATCTGACATCGCTCTGCCATGCAGATCCGGAAATCGCCAAACTCGTTCTTCAAAAGGAATGGGTCAATAGTTTTCCTCAGTGGAAATCGACAGATGGTTCTTTGATCATCAATATTCGTACCGGACTGGTCATCAGAAATGGGCGTCTTCGTGGGGCGTTTCCAAAAAAGATATTAAATCAGTTACCCAAAGGAATCATATCCCCTGGAACGCCTATCGAAGCGGTTGAAATGAACGTCTT
Source organism: Parachlamydiaceae bacterium (assembly GCA_037143085.1). Classification (GTDB taxonomy): domain Bacteria; phylum Chlamydiota; class Chlamydiia; order Chlamydiales; family Parachlamydiaceae; genus JBAWVE01. The sequence continues at coordinate 2,578 of JBAWZJ010000079.1, forward strand.
TGAATTTAAAGATGTGAATGGCGAACTCATTCGAATTCAAACGTCTTTAAAATCTAATAGTCTCACTTCCTTCACGAGAACTGCAAAAGATGGCATTACCTGGCGTCTCATAAATAATCCATCAAATGAATTTATTCCTACAGAACCCTTTTTACGTTGGAGAAGCAATCTTGAAGGTAAAGAATGTTTGATTACAGCAGGTCCTGAAACGGGATATCGTCCTTTGTATCGGTACAAGCAATATGGCTATTATTCAAAAAACAAGTTCATTATAGAACGAGTTCCTCGGAAAATTGGAGAAGAGACTTTCGAGCTGCTTGAAATGAAAACACCCCCTTTCGCGTGGTTGAAGAGTCTAAAAAATAGTGAAATTGCGTTGTGGGGAAAACGGGGAACACCTCAGTTTTTGGAGCTTCCAAACCTTAATATTCAATTTGATGCCACCACATCTGTGAATTCAGAAATCCGTTGGATGTGTCGTCAGCGTCCCGGATATTTTCTTGCAAAATTCCAGCACGTGACCCCTTTGGAAACAATTGCTGTAAATCAGTACATTCTTCTAGAAAATGAGAAAGGGGAACAAGAAATTTTTATTCCAAACAATGATTCATCGTCAACGGCCGACAAATATTTTCGTTTTACCTATTATGTTTCAAAGACACTAGACAGAGTGTTGAAAGGCTCTTCAGAAAGCAACCTTTTCCTCGCTCGCCTTGCTCTCGGTTCTAGGTCTCCAGCAGGATATTCTATGGCACGGGCGCTGTTAAGACCACAAAAAGTACTGGATATCTCGTCCTCTGACCAGGCGATCAAATTCATCAGATCAATAATCTTAGAAGATGCGGATCAAGATCCACGTGCGATCGCTTTACGATTGTATGCAGTCTACATCTGTCAGCTCATGGCTTCATCGAAAGAGAATCCGAAAAAGGTTGTCGAGGAGATTTTTACAGAGACCTTATGGGAGAAAATCCTCAATAATCTAGAGGTTTATGCCAAGGTGTATCGTCGCACGGGCATCTACCGTCTAGAAGCATCTATAGAGAAGATGTTGTTGATGGGGGCCGCCGAATTTTCCATAGAACTTTTTCGAGATGAGCGTAAAAATGAAATCAAATCCACAGGTTGTCTTGGTCCATTATCGTCCTTGCGATTAGAGGCTTTGGTGCCAAAATCATTTATGGACCGGTTTTTTGATGCGGTCACAGGATCCAACAGTGGTTATTCTGTAAAAATTCCGCCGATTTATGTTAAAAAAGAGCTTGAAGAAAGACTTCGAAAATTAAAATCGCTTCCTGATGAATTCAATCATTCATTTGTTGAGAGAAATCCAGTATTGGCTGCTTTCCCGAAAATTCCCAATGAACTTCCTTCTGATATTTCGTTGACAAGACCACGAACAAAAATGGTGGTTTTATTTCTCTATTTCCTTCCTGATGCACTTCTGCAAGAGGAGTCTTCGAAGAAACAAGAACTACGCCGTTTTCTTAAACTCTCAAGATGTGATTCCGATGTGACTTCGCAATTATATCGAGCCGTTTTAGAGGAAATTTGTGATCATCCTTCAAGATATGCTAAAGATGTTACTGCAGCATTCGTGGATCAGAGTGCATTGAAAATTTTGTACAATCTATCTAAAAAAGTTCTTCCTAAAGCTCTGGAAGAAGTATGCAAAAATCTTAGCGATAAACCCAAGAAAAAAATTATCCCTTTTGTCAAACGAACAGGAGTGCGCCGTTATAAACCTAAAATCTCTTCCTCATATGTTTCTAACGCTCCTTCCTCATTGCAAATGCCTGTTGGCTTTCCACAACGAGCGTTAAAGATTGAGCAGTTACAACTCGATAATTTCCTAATCAAGGAACACGCAGAAAAGGATACACGGATTCACGATCGTATCTTTAATAAACTGATTTCGCTTTTTACGAATAAATCAGCTCAAAAGGGGTTGCACGCAAGAGAATTCGTGCGTATTCAGAAGGACATTCGGGCTTATAAAGAAAGTCAATATCTGTTGTTTTCAAAGGATGAGACCACAACGAGATTGAATGAAAAGAAAGTCCCTGAGTTGCATAAGAATTTAGATCGGATTGTTAAATACCGCAGACAAAAAGAATTGATCATGCGGCAGACGCTTTTAGATCGCGTCAACAGTGGTGAATTTAGAGAAATTCCGACAATTCAACATATCAGTTACAATTTATCAGCACTGCATAGTCGAATGACGATGACCGACCTTCTGATTATTCATGGGCGAAAAGAACATGATCAATTAACAAACCAACATCCTCAAAACAGTGAAAAGCTGTTCCATGCAATCAAAGAGTATCTGGATTACGCGAATAAAACCCAAAAATATGGAAGAGCATTCAATATCATTGAAGAGTGGTCGCATACAGTAAAATCGGATAAAAAAAATCGTACGCAACTTGTAAAAGATGCGTACGCGACACTACGAGCTCCTATTTGTTATAACACGCAGCAACATCCTGAAAGACAAGTCATCGAAAATTTATTAGATATTTCCATCCGTCACGATCAAATTGAAGCGATGGAACTTCTGGATCGAGGTCAGGGCAAGCCTGGGTTGATCATTCAGGCTATTCCGGGATTTGGAAAAACCTCCTTATTGATGCCGCTTTATGCACTTCTTAAAGCCGATGGCAATCATCTTTGCTTATGCCTGATTCCGGATCAACTCCTTCATTGGATTACAGATAACCTAAAGGAAAGTCTCGGTTCGATTTTTGATGTGTGGTTGCGCCCCTTAAAAATTGATGCTCAGCGTGAATTGACGATTCAAGAGCTGAAGGAGATGAAGGATCTTCTCAATGAAGTGCGGACAAAGAAGCAAGTATTGGTGATGGGGGTAAAATCTGCACACTGTTTAAACATCCAACTCGACAAAGCTTTAGTCATGTGTGCCAAGAAAGGTTCTAATGAATGGATCCATGGCCATGAAAGACTGGAGTTACTGTTTGATATTGTTGAATTGTTGCAAGAGAAGGCACGTCCCATTGGTGATGAAAGTCATATCTGGATGAATACACGTCGCGAAGTGAATACCCCCTCCGGTGAGTTGTCTTTATTACCTGAAGAGGAGCAACTGACTTTAGTGGCTCTTTATGATCTTTTGCTTAGCGATCCAAAAATGAGAGCTCTTGTGAAGTTTGATTTCTCTTCTGAGCCTTCCAGTGCAACCCCTTTTACGGAAACAGTCTATAAGGAAAAAGGGAAAGTCATCCTTACCGATGCTCTTTTAACTCAATTATCGGAATTTCCTCTTGACGATTCACCCGTAGGAAAATCCATTTTTTCTTTTATGTCCTCTCTTGAGGATGAGAAAAAAGCGTTCATTCGGATCTATTTATTAAATCAACGAGATGACGACAATTTTGAAAAGGCTTGCGCCTATGTTTCTGAGCTAAAGAAATCCTCTCCGCTTTGTGCCAACGTTATTTGTTTGCTTGCAGAAGAACTTGAGACACTCCTTCCATCTACTTTAAAAAAGAAATGCGACGAAAGTTATGCTTTAGACTACTTATTGAGTATCCCCGCAAGAAATGGTGAATTGTTGAAAGGGTCAGAATTCGGTAACCCTCATGAGACAGTCAATTTCACGATCCAAGCGACGACAAAACATGGGATTTCCATGGAGGTTATCGGTAAAATAGTGAAAGAGCTTCAAGACTCTGTTCGCCATGAGTTGCCTAAAATTTTTGATATCACGAAGACAATTGGTTACAAGAGATTTATCGATCTTTCACCGAAAAATAAGGATCGTGATTTATTCCGCATGTCGGATTCCGTTATCAAAGAGTTGACAGAGGAAATCAACTCTTCAAAAAGCTCCCAAAAATGGTTTTTACTCCATTTGGTTATTCCCACCATTCGTTATTATACCGCAAAGCTCAACAGCAATTGTTATCGTTTAGGTTACCTTTTTCCGCAGATGCGAGCCTTTACAGGAACGTTAGCTGAGAATTACGTCTATCCACTTCATTACGATGTGATCTCAAAGAAAGGTGTGGATAGCCAAACTCTGTTTACTCTTTATAGCCACTGCATGAGTGACGTGAATAGTGCGGATCAATCAAATATCTCTGTCATCGAAGATGAATCGAAAGAAACCCTGCTCGCACTTGTTTCGAAGTTAAGAGTGAAGAATACTCCCGTTCAATTAGTGATCGATGCAGGAGGCTACCTCAATGGAATCAATGGGGACACTCTGGCTGAGGAGTGGATCGATACATTGGGAAGTCAATCTTCAGCCTTGCAAGAGATTTGCACCCATCAAAATGGAAAACCCATCGTCTACAATCGATTATTGAAAGAACGTGCGCCGCTCAATGATTCGGCCTTGAATCCCAAAGAGCGTTTCACCGTTTTATTCCAACCTTTTGTGACAGGCACAGACATCAAACAAAGCAGCGACGCAGTTGCTGTTGTGACTGTAGGCGTAAATATGCCTCTGTCATTGTTGATTCAATCCGTCTGGCGCGCCAGAAAAATCCATATTGGTCAAAAAATCCATTTTGCCGTTTCAAAGGATACAGCTGTCATGGTCCGCAAATTACTCGGGTTGACAGACAACCAAGAACTCACGCTCGATGAAATCATTCTCTACACATTTTTGAAGGAAGTCGATACGCAGGGAGGAGATAATATTATTGGAATGAAGCTTCAAATGCGAGCCTATTTGCAACATAAGATCTTTGAGGTCATGAAAACATGTCGCGCGAACAAAAGAAGTTATGCCGATGCATTGACCCCAGAACTTGCCGCTCTTTTCGAAATCATGATCGGTAAAGACGCACAGGAGATGTATCCAGGGCTTTCTGAACAGCAAAGCTCGGAAAAAGTTCTAGAAAATGAGAAAAACAACCTGTTAAGCAAATTTAAATCGGCCTGGGACAGTTCGACAATTCTGCAAGAGCTAATCAATCTTGATGAAGTAGAACAAGAGCTACACCGTTTTATCAGACCCGATATTGTCCCCGAATACACCAATTCCCGTTCCGGTCAGGCGGGTGCCGGACTGATTCAAGAAGTTGAAGTATCTCAAGAAGTCGCTTCAGAAGTCTCTGTAGAACTTACCCGTGAGATTGTCAGTGATAAAATCAAACAATTCGGACATACATGGCAGCGACTTCCTTGGAAAAAATCGATTTATCCAGTCTCAATTGATGAACTACCGAGCGCCCTTCATCTAGTCAGAAAAGTGGGAAATGACGTTGATGATTTTTCAAGATCAGTCTCTCGCTTTGTTTCAAGATATCCACTTCCAGGATTCTTGGCATCTAAAGTGAGTTTAGTTGCGAATACAGCTTTGAATTTTTTCAAAGCAAGTTTTAAGTTCTTCTTTTATGCCCAGGCAGAGTCTTTTCCACTCAGCGAGTTTTTTAGAAGAAGTGATCAACCCGAATTGGGAGAGATGTCTGACATTTGGGATTCACAGTTGCAGGTCTCCCATAACGTTGCCACCTTAAAATCTTTTGGGACAGCCGAACATGTTGCAGAACCCTTCGACGAACATCATAAACTCACCCCCTACCTATTCCTTAAACACAATCGTGAGCAAAATCAGTGGCAAGTCGTACTTCTGGATCAAGATGATGCGGAATTTTTCTTGCAACGACTGAAGTCTACTCAAGAAATGGATGTTTCAAGTGATGGATGGACTACCGCCCTGTATGAATTTGACCAAGGGGTGATTATGCGGGGCCCAGGGAAGCTTTTGGACAGTGAGATTGAGACTAGCGAGCAAGCTTCCAAATTGATCGCACAAGCGAAATTTTATAATGCGTATACGAATTTCTCTGAATTGCAAGAGAAAGAACTGGGTGTATGGATAAAAGAGATAGGGTGCGAAAAAATGCGCCAATTTTTCAATAAAACCATCATTAAAAATCGAAGAGATGCCGTTCTTCTGAAAGAAAACATGAGTCGATTTTTTTGAAACAGGTATATACTGATTCCAGTTGAAAGTTGGACTTTTTAAGTCGCAGCCAAGCGTAGT
>JBAWZJ010000080.1:0-8556 GCA_037143085.1 Parachlamydiaceae bacterium
CTCTACACTATGCTTACGGAATATCTATTGATCGATTCTGTCTATGCTGACAACACTACTTTCTGCAAAGATGGCAGACTGGCTTTTGTCGACACGGAATACACAGGAGACACAACGCAACCGGTCGGTTTATCCGCCATAGGACAATACCTCAATCGTGAGATGTTAGCTCTTTGGGAACAGTTCCTTGTCCATGGTTTACAATAGATTTGATATCCTGTTCATACTGCGGATAATGACGGTGAAGCCACGATCCCACCCGACCAACAAAAACCCTTTCTAGATTTTCTTGATACGCGCTTGGATCTTTGATTTTCTCATCATACCGCAACCGACCAACATCAATCCGCACGGGTTTCTCACCGACAAATCCGGTGTTGTACATGATATTGCGGTCGTCATCGATCAAACCGCGTCGATATTCAGTGATATACATTGCGACAAGCTGTTCGAATAGTTTTTCCACCTCAACAATCTTTCCCTGATCAAGCAAAAGAGAAACAAGCGAACGAGTCGGGATGGCACGCTCTTGGACAACAAAAGGGACTTTTGCAAGATCAATCAAATGCTCAATGCCAAAGCGGTCTTTTACGGTAATTTCAAAAAGATCTGATGTATTCGCCGCAAGCTGCACATAAAGTAAACCTGTGTTATCCCGATCTTTGACCCACGCCAAGTGATACCCCTCTGCAAGACTTTGCAACTTTCGTGCACAGCGTTTCGCACTGACAGGAAACAGCAATGGAAATGGGCCTGAACGAAAGCAATGAGCGTCGAAAAATTTAAGGACATACTTGCCATCTCGACTAGAGAAAACATACGATTGTTTACCTCTGTCGAGGTACTCAAAAGTAGAGGAAGAAAGAATATTCAATACTTCCTGAGAGGGAGGTGAAAAGGTTTCCTCAGTGGCAAAATTCACTTCGATATTGCTATAGCGGAACTGTTGGTTACCCCAACGATACCCGAGAAACAACAACAACACAATAACAAGAGAAATCGAAAAAACAAGTTTCTTATTCATCGGGAAAATTCATGTTGTGATAGACTACATCCACATCATCAAGCCCTTCCAACCACTCTATCAAAGCTAAATTTGCCGCGCTGTCTTCTTCGTTACAATCAACCATAACTTTTGGGATCATCTCAAGAGAAGATTCAATGCACTTGAATTCCCTCGCCGTCAAAGCTTCCTTAACACTATACAAATCGACAGGATCGGTAGTGACAACATAAAACTCTTCTTCAACTTCGAAATCCTCCGCTCCAGCCTCTGTCGACGCCAAAAAGACATCATCTTCAGATGTTCCTTTTTTATCGATCTGGATTACCCCTTTTCTATCGAAATTGAATGATACAGCACCCGGACTTGCTACCGTTCCCCCACGCTTATTTGTCGCAATGCGCATATCAGAGGATATACGGTTCTTATTGTCTGTCATCACATCAGCAATAATCCCGACTCCCCCATGCCCATACAGCTCGTATGTCATCTCGATGAAGTCAGCTTGGTCTGCACTGGAGGCTTTTTTAATATTCCGTTCAATCACATCGCTTGGAAGGTTAACTTCCTTGGCCTTTTGTATAGCCACTCGAAGCCGAGGATTATTCTTCGTATCTGCACCTCCAAGCTTCGCAGCACTGATAATCTCTTTCGTGACGCGAGAAAAGGCCTTTCCTTTCTTTACATCAGCCTTTCCTTTTCTACGTTTGATATTCGCCCATTTGCTGTGTCCTGCCATGATTCACTTCCTTAAAAAAATAAATTTTCCCTATTTTTTTTTATCCAATCTTGAGCCAAATCATAGTAACGGAATTCTTCTTCTTTCTTTTTGAATTCCTTAGAGTGGATCTGATGGAAACCATTCTCATCAAAATAAGAGGGACATACGTTATGCACCATCTCGTGATAAACTACATAGGAAACAAGGTAATCGGGAAATGATGGACTGTCAAGCATTCGATTAATCTTAATCAATTTTACCGGATCGTGATAAAGACCAAAAGTAAGACGGGAACGACATCTTTGAGACGGTTTTCCAAACCAAGTGATTCTCAATTTCAACGCATTATTGAAATATTCCGCATTAAGATCGTTGTAGATTTGCTGCAAGTTGTACACATTGCCACAGCTATAAATCTTAGTTAGATCTATCTGATGGGAATAGTCCAACGTCTTTAACCTATCTTCAATAAAGGCCTTGACAGTTGGTCCAATAGCCCTATCTTTCTTTTTAAGATAGCAGGCTAATGCATCCATAACGTTTCCTGGAGCATCCAAAAAGATGCGATGTAAAGAAACTTTAGTACAATCGGGTTCCCATTTGACACTTAACATTGTCGAACGGTTATCGTTGATCTTTAGTTTTAATTTAAGGCCTGAACTACCCTCAAGTCTTTTTTGAATTACAAAAGTCATAAGTTATACGTGCTATCTAAGGTGTTTAGTGTCTAGTTATGCGAATTAGTGTTGGGTTGTGTAAGAAATCGTTCCATAAAAAGACGGCCTGTATGCGTCCCATCCCTTTCTTTTATCCAATGTGTCTGTTCTCCAAATTTTGTAAATCCCATTCTGCTATACAAGTGGATTGCCGGATTTTCCGAATACACTTGCAAATGCAATAGCTCTATATTGAAATTCTCTTTTGCAAGGTGTATTAGATTCTTTAACAAATCCGTTCCCACACCCTTTCCTCGATGTCCTTGACCGACAATAATTCCAAACTCACATTGATGAGCGAGTTTTTTATACGGTTGTAAATAGAGAGTTGCAATCCCGCAAGGCTCGCCGTCTTTTGTCGCTGTCAGACTACATTTATAACGACTAAAACCAATCCACCGATTCACGGCATCGTCAATTTCAGTCTCGCCGTCAAGAGGAAACCAGCGCCCAACGGTAGGGTCCATGAGCCATTGTTTCAAATAACGACCATCACTTAAATCGCTATATCGAATGTCTACCTGCGTTTTTTGTTTTTCTGACATACTTTACCCAAATTCCTTAAGATACGCATTTACAAAACCGTCAATTTCTCCATCCATAACAGCCTGTATATTTCCCGACTCAAATTTCGTTCGAGTATCTTTCACGAGCGTATAAGGCTGAAACACATAATTACGGATCTGGCTACCCCATGCAATTTCCTTCTTCTCTCCGCCTAGAGACTTCAACGCATTCTCTCTTTCCAAGACTTCCATTTCATACAATTTTGAACGGAGCATCTTGAAACACGTTTCCTTATTCTGCACTTGGCTACGCTGGTTCTGACACGTAACAACAACATTTGTAGCCAAATGTGTAATTCGGACAGCCGAATCGGTCTTGTTAACGTGCTGTCCACCCGCTCCAGAGGAACGGTATGTGTCTATGCGTATGTCTTCCGGTCTTATGTCAATAACGATGTCGTCGGAAATTTCCGGCGAAACGTCAACAGAGGCAAAACTCGTGTGTCGTTTAGCGTTGCTATCAAAAGGAGAGATCCGGACTAACCGATGCACCCCTTTTTCTGATTTAGCATAACCATAAGCAAAAGGGCCAGAAAATTTTAAAGTAATACTTTTAATACCGGCAACATCGCCATCAACAGTATCGACAATTTCAACCTTCCATCCACGGCGATCGCCCCAGCGCTGATACATCCTTGACAACATCAAAGCCCAATCACACGCTTCCGTTCCACCTGCGCCAGCGTTGATGCTCAGATAACAGTTCTTGTCGTCTAATTCGCCTGACAGCATCTTACGGATCTCTAAATCACCAAGTCCTTTATCAGTCTGATCCAACTCTTGAAGCAACTCTGCAATCAACGCTTCATCTTGAAGCTCAAAGGCTTCGGGAAGTAATTCCTTTGCATCAAAAAATCGGCGTTTGAGTTCGTTGTAAGGATTGGTCCAAGCTTTTAAAGTTTTGCTCTCAGCAATGACTTTTTGAGCTTTATCGTTATCGTCCCAAAAATTTTGGGCCTCCATTAACGTGTCTAGTTCTTTAACTCGTGCTTCCTTCGAAGCCAGGTCAAAGATACCTCGACATATGAACCAAGCGGTCCTCGATATTTTTTAAAGATTGTTGTGTTTCATTATTCATAGATTTTCTCCAGGTAATAATAGATCTTTTGCAAGAGATCTAATGGAAATTTTGAATGCGGGCACCAATTTACTGGGTTTGTTCTTTAAAGTCAAACCAAGGAAAACCGAACGTCAAAAATAAAAAAGCGTAGAAAAAAAATAAAGAGAGCTTTATCCTCCCCATCGTGCATTTTTTGGATCTTTAAAAAAATGGAAAAGTAATGCAACCTTCAACCGTCGCCGTAGAGTTAAAAGAAAATATTTATAAACAACTTATAAACAACAACTCTACCGATTCATCATTATTTCAAGCTTCCGAAAAAATACAAACATACTCGGTTCTCAAAGAAAGACATCTTCAAGCTATGTGGCTAGAACAGAAATATTTTAAATTGCTCACTTTACCCAACGGAACACCAATTACAGTACTATCTCCCGGAATTTGGAATAGCGAAGCCGGCCCCGATTTCCTTAAAGCTCATATTAAAATTGGCGATCAGGAGCTGCGTGGAGATATAGAACTTCATCTCCAACAAGATGGCTGGTATCACCATAACCACAACGAAGACTCGAGGTATGATGATGTCATTTTACATGTATGCTACTGGTCTCCCCCCAATGAAAAAATCACTGTCACATCAAAAAAACGACCTATCCCCTCAATTTTTCTACAATCCATATTAACCGTACCTGAAGCGCGCCTGCTCCAATTGATCGACCTTGATCTCTACCCCTATAAGTTATTTGTCGGCAGCGGCCGGTGTGCGCGTATGCTTTTCAGCAAAATTTCTCAAGAAAATACAGTCGATCTTCTTCGTTCTGCAGCCCTCTGCCGTCTTGAAGAAAAATGGCTCCGTTTGCAGGCTATGAGTGAGACACCCCCGACGGCTCTGTTAGCCGGCATCTGCATGACTCTCGGTTACAAACACAATGCCGAACCTTTTTTGTCGATATTCCATTTACTTTATAACAGCAATATTTCATCCGAATCAGATCTTCTCTCATTAGCTCTTGGATCATGTGGCTTCTTTAGATTGTTTTTTCAACAGAAATGGGGAGAATCGGAAGTTTATCTACACCTTGAAAAACAATATCACCACCTCAAAGAAAAAGCAGCCACAACGGATCTAAGACTAGATCATATCCGTCCTGCAAACCATCCAGTTCGTCGATTGGCTCTCTTAGCAAAGTTAGTAGCAGACCCACAGATGCGTTTATTACACAAAACAGTATGGAATCTTTGGAGTTCGAACTGGAACAATACAGCTCGTCATCAATGGAAAAATTTGAAAGATTTGTTAGTCGGAGCTCTTCCAAGATATGAAGACCCCTACTGGGAACGCCACTATACATTCGAAAACAAAGAACAACCCAAGCGGATAACCCTTTTAGGCGATGATCTTCGTCTAGAAATTCTTATCAATGTCCTACTCCCTTTCCTTTATGTCCACATTAAAGCAAGAGGATCTAACGAAGAGGTCCAGGCTTTCGAAGATTTCTATGGATCTCTCCCTGCCTCAAAAACAAAAAAAACATCATACTTAGGTCATCGTTTTTTTGGAGAAACACCAAAAAAATTAGCACTGTTAAATGCTGATACCCAGCAAGGCGCGTATCAAATCCACCGAGACTTCTGTGTTCATTATGAAGCCAGTTGTCAAGGTTGCCCTTTCGTTGAACGATATATTCAAAATTATAAAAAATAAAACGAGGTTTTTATGCATATTCAGCCACTCTTAGACAAAGCTGCCGATATTTCCAAAAATGTATTGGCCGAAGGAAAAACAACAACTTTTTGGCTTGGCCATCAGATTCAGGTTTTCTGGACAACAGCCGCTATTCCTTCAATTAAGAAGCTATGCGAGGTTGCGATGGTCAACTTCCGTTTCTTTCAGCAATTTGCAAAAAGCACTCCAGTTGCGGGCGTAGCTATCTGCGCGACATTTTTCTTAGCAACTAGAGGAGCATTTCTTCTGGCTGAAAAAGCAGGAGATAACAACAAATCGTTCTTGAAGGCCACCTGGAATTTGGTCGGTATCGCAACCTTAATCGGCGGAGTCGCTGTATCAATAGCGACTATAAGCACAGGTTTGAAATACTAGGGAGTTTACTAATTTCTAGGAATATTGATTTTTTCTAAGCAGACGTGGTCTTCATTATCAAAAGTATAATCCCATTTCCACGATGCTTTTTGGATTTTTTCACAATGCCAAGCTATTTCCTCACCTTGCTCATAAACAACAAGACGATATCCATCGGGAACTTCAAAATAGAGGTTTCCGGTGAATTCAATATTTTCAGCAAAAAATTCCCCGTTTCCATGGATGATAATATGAAGAGACTCCCCTCCATCTTTATCGGACACACCCCTCCATGTTTTATGGCCACGTCCTTGATTGCGAACCTTAACGTTGAGCAAGGTACATTTACCACAAGACTCGCAGTCGTAAACAATGATTCCCGCATTATCTTTTTTACCCATCACCGCATCAGCTTCGATGAGCAGGCTTCCGTCTAAATCTAACTTAGCAATATCGATCTCAGAGGCCTCTACAACGAATTCAGCGCCCTCACCAATTTTTCCCCCTCGTATCTTCTGACTAATGACAGAATAAAGTCCTCCAACAGCAGGATGAAAAAGAGCTGTAAAATTGGGGCCATACGTTAAATAATCATCCTCCTGTTGCACAGGCGGCAAACTCACACCGCAATGATTAGCCAATAAGTCTCGATAATTTTCCGTTAGCTCAAAAAAACACCCCTCTGGAGAACCGTTTAACGACTCTCCAGGAACATAAGCCTTCTTAACTACAGAGATCGTTTTACACCTCTTATTGTAAGTTAAAAAAGTACGTAGATCACATTCTGAAGGGTTTAATCGGTTGGATGAACGATCCGTTATATAGTCGGCAATATTTTGCATCGTCGACTCTAGCCGCCCTGCAAGTTTCTCAACTTTTTCCTCCCCATTCCAACAAACAACCCGATTTTTCATATTCACTAAAATTCCAGGCAACGGGCAAATGTCCACTGCTTTTCTAATCGCATCCAAATCTCCGAAAAGGATGTTGGTATTGGAAGGAAACTGAGAGTAAAGACCGCCTATTTCTAAAGGGACATCTTCAATGCCGTGACGTGTAAAATCGGTGTATTCAACGTTAGTAATGCAATATTCATATTCCCCATCAGCCAACTTTGTCTCCTTAAAAACATTCATCCCTTCGGGTGTTTTCAAAAGACGCGAACATGAGGCAAAGCCAAAATTTTTCCGATTATGACATCCAACTCCAGCAAGAGCCAGCAAACCATTATCCGTTCCTGCAACCGGATTATTAATCTGACGAACAATAACTCTTTTTCTTTGTTGCGATTCAAACCATTCAAAGACTCCGTTATCGAGGGCGCTCTTCCATAAAACACCATGCCCTCCAGGCTTGAACATCGGTTGTAAAGGCCCATTCATTGCCCATTCCCCATCGCTTGTGATCATTGGGACCATGGGTTGCAGAAAAAAACGAAAGCTTTCTTTGCTTCTACCGAACCAACCGGCCTTTTCGCACAAGTTCAGGATCCTTTGATGATTATCCTTTTCCTGCGATGTCATCATCGCGATAGGCGTTGTCAACTGTCTGCCAAATAGCTTATAGTGTAGAAACTCCCATCCTTGCAAATCGCGAATCAACCACTCTAGAAGAGTAAACCCACAAAAAAACATCTCCGCTGCGGGTAACGGCTCTCCTGTTTCTTGAGCGAGCAAGTTAAGTCTATCTCCCGCTCCACCAACAGGATAAATAGAAGCCAGATGAGACAGGGCTTCTACGCCCCAACGAACAGCCAACCTTGACTCTGCAGTATCCTGCGAAACATCAATCCCCTCCGGCCGCTCGTAATTTGTATTGAACTGCCCCTCATTTTCTTTGGAAATCAATAGGTTAAAGACTTTCAACTGATAACCAACCGTTCCTCCTAATGAGTTGTAAAACATTTCCAAATCGGACATCTTTTGACTCAGTAGATCGAGAAGCTCCGCAGGATTTTCTACTGAATCAATACCTTGAAAGACGGTGGCCCCTTGACCTATTGCTAGCACGAGCGTTAGAACATATTGATTTGAAAGAGATTGCTGCGGAATAAGCTTTTTTAATGATGGTCGTTTTGCAACTTCTTCGATAACAGGGGGATAAACATTCAAGAATGCGAGTTTCTCAGGAAGAGATCCGAGCTTAGAAAGTTGGTTAAGCAAATTTTCCAACTTTTGAATCTGATCGCTTAACACGTTTTCCTCTTGGTAGCCCATAGCTTTTGTGTTTTTACTCAATGGGGTTTATATACTGCTTCTTGTTGAAAGTTGAAATTTTTGGCGGAAGCTTTCAAGCTAGCTAAAAAGTCCAACTTTCAACTGGAATCAGTATATACTGATTTCAGCTGAAAGTTGAAATTTTTGGCTAGCTTGAAAGCTCCCGCGATTCGATCGATCGTAAAGCGCGCTGT
>JBAWZJ010000081.1:0-8510 GCA_037143085.1 Parachlamydiaceae bacterium
GAACGGTGGTCACTAAAAAATGTTCTTTATTGTTTCTTTTCTCTTCCCGTCACTTTTTTTTTATGTAACATCTACCGCTATTTTTAATGAATACGTCCCAAAAGACAAGGAAAACACCGCCATAGCCCTTGTCGAATACAGCGATGCGAAGCCAATCATAAATTCTGAAGAAAAAGAATTAAAAACTCCCCTTCCAACCTCACCTAAACCAGAAGATTTTTACAAATGGGGACTAACCTACTATCGAGATAAAAAGTGGGATCTCGCAGTACAATCCTTTAAAAAAGTGCTAATACTACAACCCAACAACGCAGATGCGAAGTTATTTCTGGCTTATTCATATCTCTTCGGCTACGAATCACAAGAAAAACTAAATGAGAGCGCAGACTTATTTCGCCAAGTCCTCGGTACAAATCCTGACTATTTAGATGCCCAAACGGGCCTTAAAAGAATCAATGACATTACCCATAAACCCAAAGCAGACGTTTTACCAGAACCAAAAATCAACTTGGTGAAAGATAAAGAAGAAACCGCCGAAAGCCTATATAAAATAGGATTGGATGACTATCACGCAAAAAGGTGGGATAACGCTATAAGCTTGTTTACGACTGTTTTAGAGAAAGAACCAAATAACCAAGATGCACGCCTTTTTCTCGCCTATTCCTATCTTTTTATATTTCAATCAAGAAATTCTCTTTTCGAAAGCGAAACATTATTCGAACAGATTTTAAAAGCAGTCCCTTCTTATAAGGATGCTGAAACAGGTCTTGAGCGGACAAAAAAGTTAATCAGCATTTTAGATGAATTAGAAAGTAGAACTCCTAAAGATCAAACCGAACAAAAAACACCCCCACCTCTTGCACCAAAAAGTCCTTCAGCAACAGAGGTGCTCCTTGCCGCAGCTAAAAACCTGAGTGATCAACAAAATCACTGGGGAGCTATTCAGGTGTACCAACAACTAATAGACATTTCCCCACCAAATAGCGAATATCTCTTTTTAATGGGTCGCGAATATGTAAGGCTTGGGTATCACACAACTGCCATAGAAACTTATATAGATGCTTTAGATGTCAAAGCAGACAACTCCGATGTTCTCATCTCTTTAGGCAACGAATATTTATTTTTCAATGATCCTTGGACAGCGCTTTATCTTTTTGCTCAGACTGCGGATGTTTCCCCTCAAGATCCTGCATCTTGGGTTGGACTAGCCCGTTCAAGCACACGCCTCGACCTTCCAGATTACGTAGAGGACTACTACGCAGAAGCATTGGATGTTGCTCCTGAAGACAAGGACGTTTGGACTGCCTATGGCGGATACCTCTTAACGGAACGTCGATATGAAGAAGGATTATCGACATACAGATATTTAGTTTCACTAACTGATGATAATGAAACATATCGAGCAACCCTCTTTGACACTTTATCCTATATTGAGCCTTCATGTTTCATTAAAGGAGGCGCTGCAGAAGAAAAGGAAAAAGACTCTTTCACTCACGTCTGGGTAGCCTCATTAAAATATTGGAATGCCGAGATGGGTATTTTATGGCCCCCGAATGAGCGGTATCGGATCAGCGCAAGGGCTAGGTGTTCAGAAACGAAGCAGAGTCTCCTAGTTTCGAACACTACTCAATTTAACTACACATCAGTAGGTGGCAGCATCCGCGGAGAGTGGTTCTACAACCCTTACTGGACCTTTGTTACTGATGCAAACATGGAATGGATAAACAATAAGGGGAACAATAATCTTCTACCAACAGAACATGGGGTGAAATTTGAACCAACGGTTACATTTCGCTATATGAAAACACCGCACACAGTCCTTTTTGGTGAGACGACCGATACAATTCCTTATAGAGACTTCACTAAAGGTCATGTCAGAGTGATCACCCGCGAAACAGCTCTTTTCTCCTATCAACGCGACTTCAGCGACACCCGCTTTTTTGGCGTCGACCTTGCTTGGTTATGGTACCAAGATCCAATCCATAACCAGGAACAAGACGCCAATGGATGGCTCCAAGTCGGTATTCCCTACCTGGAAGATTTTTTTACCGCTCGCTACCATTGTGAATACAGGCATTTTTATCATGAAGTTTCGGGTTACTACTCCTTTCAATATCAATTAACCCAGTGGCTTAAGCTTCATTGCATAAAAAAATGGCTCTCAGGAGTTCGTTTCGACTTAGAGTATTGGCATGGATGGAGAACAACGCGAGGAAGGAATCCCCAACAAGAAATCATCGTTGTTCCAACAACCCCCTTACCTGTCGTTACAGTGGAAAACCAAATCGACCAAATTTTCTTAACCCTTGGTTACAATCCCACTGAATACTGCGACTTATCGGCAACAGGATCGTTTTACCACGATTCTTTCGACTACACTATTGTAGCGGGAAGATTATTATTTGATTGGAGATTTTAAAAATGGCCGACGCAAATGTTCTTGAACAAATATTCAAACAATACAAAAACTCTATCCCTGAAAAACTGAGGGTTTTAGAAAAACTTGTCGACGATGTAAAAAAAACAGGGAGTGAAGAAGCTTTGAAAGAACTACGCATGCAGATACATAAACTATCGGGAAATGCCGGAGTATATGGCTACGGACACATCAGCGTGATTTGCAAAGCCTTCAGCGAGGTGCTTCACAAAAAGACAGCAACAATCAACGATTTTAAAATAGACCCCGATTGGGGAACAGACTTTGATGTATATTTAAAAAAAATTAAGGAGGGCTTTTCCCTTGACAGCACAAACACAAAATAACAACAAAATAAAAATTTTAATCGTCGATGATGATGAAGATCTTCAACGGATTTTATCCTTCGCCTTCACTTCTGAAGGATTTGAAGTTAAATCCATCATAACAGGAAAAGAAGCTTTAGAGTACCTTTTTGACGAAAAAAATCTCTCAACAGTTTCTCTTCTAATTCTCGATAGAATGCTTCCAGATATGGATGGAATGCATATTTTGGAAGAGCTGGGAGACAAATTTCCAAACCATGTTCCGGTATTAATCCTTTCTGTTTTGTCTGCTGAAAAGGACGTGGTCACAGGACTAAAACGTGGGGCATTAGATTACGTGATTAAACCCTTTAGCCTTCCTATTCTAATGGAAAAAGCATCTCGACTGCTCAATATAAGAAAAACATAAATGGGTATTTTCCTTTGTACTTAGAAAAACTTATAGATATTCGTTTTTTAGTTGTCGTTATTCTGATTCTAGAGTTTTTCCTCTTGATTATTCTCACGTACGCCTTAATTTTTAGAAGATTTTGGGTTAAATACAGAGATCAAAGAAATGAAAAAATAAAAGAAAAAATTTCTTTTATGATCATTCAATGCTTAAAAGAAAAAAAACTTTTCGTTGATAAGACAGAACTAAAAAAATTCTGTTTTAACCCTAATTTTTTATCTGTCATTGAACAATTCGATCGACGACTGCGCGGAGGCGATTGGGAAGAATTGAAAAGAAGTATTGCTGAAAATTGTCTGATGAAAAGAGCTCAGCGATGGACAAAAAGCAGATCATGGATCAAACGAAACTTCTCTGCTAGATGCTTTGCTTTAAGCCCTCGTAAAGAGTATGAACAAGAAATTCTTCTTCTTATCGATGATCCGGTATTCCTTGTCAGAAGCTTTGCTGCCGTTGCTGCAGTGGACATCCGCTCGCAAAAAGGAGTGGCTAAAATCATTACTCAAATGAGCCACACAACGGGATATAGCTACTCTTTTTATAGAGATATTATCCTTCAAAGCAAATCGAAAGATGTTTTTGAATGCGTTGAAGACCTAGCAGCAAACAATAATAATGAAAATATTACCTTGGCGTGTCTTGATGTTCTTTCGGGAATATCAAAAGTGATCACACTCCCCTTTTTACGAAATGATCTAATGTCTTCTAATGAGGCTGTACGGGTTGCCGCTGTTAAAGTTTTTGCCCACAACCCCCAAGTAGACTCACCTACTGTACTTTCAAAATGCGCAAATGATCTGAACGAAAATATCCGCGCGCTAGCTCTATGGGGACTGGAATATTTTGCATCAGAAGAGAGCTTGAAACAACTAAGCCAAGCTTTATCTGACAGCTCCTGGATAGTTCGCTCACAAGCGGCAAAGTCCTTAAAGAAAATGGGTGGTTTGGGGCTCAATGTGTTGGAAAAACAGAATCCCGAAAAGAACCGCCCTGCTTATGAAGCGGCTCAATACGCCCTTAACTTCGATTGGTAACGAATAAATGAGAGAAGAATATATCTATTGGGCTTACTGGCTTGACCCGTTTTTTCTAATCTACTTCGCCTCAATTAACTTTGTTTATCTTTACCTTCTTTTTCTCGGATGTATCAAAATTTATAAACGGAGCTTGGACATCCCACGAGATGACTATACGCGTATTTTGCGGTCCGACTCTCTTCCTACGATAGGCTTCCTTGTTGCAGCTTATAACGAACAAAATGATATTGAATCAGCGGTTGACAATCTCCTTCATCTGTCTTACCGGTACAAACAAATTATCGTCATTAACGACGGATCTACCGATGACACGTTAAAAATATTGATAGAGAAATATCAACTTCTCCCCGTTCCTTATTCACTACAAGGTTCTCTTCCTTCAATGCCGATCAAAACAGTCTATCGGAGTCGTTTATTTGAAGAAATTATGGTTATTGATAAAGCTAACGGTAAGAAATTTGATGCTTTGAATGCTGGATTAAATTTATGCACAACACCATATTACATTACTGTCGACGCCGACACCTACATCGAAAACGACTCTTTTGAAAGGCTAATACGCCCAATTCTCATCAACCCCGAAACGATTGCCATCGGCGCCAGCGTGCGTATAAGAAATGGTTGCACACTGAATTTCACAACCATTTCAACTAATCTTTTCCCTCTAGGTTATGTAACAGCTATGCAGTCAATCGAATACTTAAGGGCTTTTCTAATGCGAATGGGGTGGGATTACACGGGAGGCAACTATGTACTTTCTGGCGCTTTTGCTGTTTTTGAAACAGACATCATTCGCAAAGTGGGAGGCTATGCTCCAACAGTAGCCGACGACTTAGAAATTATCTTACGCCTTAACCACGCATTCAAAGCGACAAAAACACCATATAAAATAACCTATCTTCCCGATCCCACAGCATGGACAGAAGGGCCATGGACTCTTAAAGAGCTTGCACGACAACGTTTTTTATGGCAAAGGGGAACTCTAGAGTCTATGTGGTTTCATAAGAAAATATTCTTTAACCCTCGTTACGGTGCTTTCGGAATGTTCGTTTACCCATTTCTATTTTTTGGTGAAGCTCTCGAACCTATAATTGAAATCACTGGTTGTATTTATATCGTCGTTGGGTTATGCCTTAACGTGATTAATGGCTTCGAACTGTTCCTCCTCTTATCAACTATTTGGGGGTTCAACTTCATATACACATTATTTTGCATTTTAATCGAAGAGTTAACATTTAGAAAGTACCCATCACAACGGAGTTTTTGTTTATTGGTTTGGTACAGTTTTTTGGAAAATTTTGGATATCGACAACTTAACCTCATTTGGCGTATCCGCGGGATCAGAGGTTTTTTTCAACGTTTCTCTGAAATCCAAAAAGACAGTAAAAGAATCAATGAAATCATGGAGAATATTATCAAGAAGGGAAAAATAAGATGACGAGCAAATTAGCAGAAAAAATTATAGAGAAGAAAGCTACAATAGGCGTGGTGGGAATGGGATATATTGGACTTTCCTTACTTGATGCTTTTGGGGATGCGGGATTTTCGATTGTTGGATACGACACTAATGCAAAAAAAGTAAAAATGCTTAAAAAGAAGGAAAGCTATTTAAATTTCCTAGACCTAAACGGATTATTTGACTTAATGGATAAAAACCGCTTCACGCCATCTTCAGAGTCTTCGGTGTTGAAAGGTTCCGATATTTTAATTATCAGCGTTCCGACATCTTTAGATCAATATGGCACTCCGGATTTGACAAACCTTCATAACGCTTTTGAAACCGTAGCAAAATATCAAAAAAAAAACCAACTAGTCATTCTGCAAAGCTCCACATATCCCGGAACAACGAAAGAGGAGCTTCTGCCAATCCTTGAAAAAAACAATCTAAAAGTTGGAAAGGATTTCTACCTGGCCCATGTGCCTGAAATTGCAGATATTGGCAACCCTAACTTTAGCTTTACTGAAGTTCCCCGCATTGTCAGTGGTATCACAGCAACATGTTTAAAGATGGCAGAATTGACGTGCAAACAAATCGGTTGTAAAACTGTCCATGCAGAGTCAACAAGTGTTGCCGAGGCGGCTAAGCTGCTACAAAATGCATTCCGCCTTGTCAATATTTCGTTTATCAATGAAATGAAGATCTTGTTCGACAAAATGCATATCGACGTATGGGAGGTCATCAAAGCAGCAGCAAGCAAGCCTTTTGGATTTATGCCTTTCTATCCAAGCCCAGGAATCGGTGGAGACTGCATTCCAATTGCCCCAATCTACCTAATCTGGAAAGCTAAAGAAACAGATGGCCCAACAACGATCCTCGAAGACGCAAAACGGATCAATTCTATGATGCCAACCTATGTTATCAACAAATTGATTCACGGACTAAACGCTCAAGGAAAAGCTATGAAAGAAGCCAAAATCTTGATTCTTGGCGTTGGCTACAAGAAGGATGTTAATGATACCCGTGAATCTGCAGCCCTAGCAATCTTACCCATACTCAAAAATATGTTTGCCGAAGTTCACTATAATGATCCTTTTGTAGCAGAAATCAATTCATTCCCTGGATACCCAAACCTCAAAATGAAATCCGTAAATTTAAATTATAAGAAGTTGGGAGCTTACGACAGTGTACTGATCATTACCGACCATGATTGCTACGACTGGGAAAGCATCGTTGCCAACAGCAAACTCGTCGTGGATACACGCAATGTAACAGCAAAAATTAAAGGGTCAAAAAAGAACGTGATTAAGGCTTAAATTCATGAAAAAAAGAAAAATATTAGTTACCGGTGGTGCCGGATTCATAGGATCTAATCTTGTCGCAGAGCAACTAGCCAAAGGAAATGAAGTTTGGGCGGTAGACAACTTAATCACAGGAAATACAAAAAATATCGGGGAGGCTCTTGCCAATCCTTCGTTTCGTTTTGACGAAGCTGACATTGTATCCTGGAATAAATTAACTGAAGCCGTTAAGTGGGCAGATCGAATTTTTCATATGGCAGCAAGTGTCGGACAGAAATTTGTGCTCAAACACCCTATATTGACAATAACAAACAATATTGAAGGATGCCAAAAAATCTTAGAAGCTATGGTTGAAACCGGTTCTAAAGCTGCCTTACTTATAGCATCGACGTCAGAGCTTTATTGTCACAGCAAGGAGAACCCCGACGGAACTGTCTCGGAAACAGCAGCAATTACTTTAATGACTAGAGCTTTCCAGCAGGAAACATACCCTGTGGCAAAGCTGAGTAATGAGGTTATGGGACTTTCCTATGCTTTTGAGAAAGAGATCCATTGCACTATTGCTCGGATTTTTAATACTGTTGGTATTAATCAAACACCAGCTTACGGGATGGTACTCCCAACATTCATTGATCAAGCCTTAAGTCAAAAACCGTTAACCGTTTATGGCGATGGATTACAAAAAAGATCGTTCGTTGATGTTCGAGACACCATTATTGCCCTGGATCTACTCTTGGACTACCCGGAAAGCTCCGGTCAAATTTTTAATGTAGGTGACGATAAGGAATGCAGCGTCCTTGATTTGGCAAAGCTTGTGATCAAACAAACTGGCAGCTCATCGGATATCCGTTTTGTTTCTTATGAAGAAGCGTATGGTGGAATCCCCTTTATAGACGTAAGAAGAAGACAGCCAGACTTAAAAAAAATCAAAAAACTAACACATTTTTCTCCCCGATGGACCCTTGAAGATACAATTGACTCCATTGTCTCCAAGAAGAAAAGCCAAGGGTATGCACGCAGATGAAAAGTCATGGCTTGAGAAATTTTCTTTTTATATCTTTATTTCTCGTTTTCTCTCCTTATGCTTATTCTTCAGCCGAAATGCCGCTCGGTTTGCGTAACGAGAGTGAATTAGACATTTTTTCTTTTTACACGACCTTAAGTCACACCGAAGGGAAAGGGATCGGCTATAAGCAAGGATATACCACGCTAGAATTCTTCCTCATGCCCTCATTTTGGGAAAGCAATGGACTCTATCCGTTTATAGACTTGAGAGCCCATGGCCTGGATAATCAACGAATTGCTGCCAATGCCGGCATTGGCTTGAGATGTTGGCTTACCGATGATTGGTTAACGGGTATTAATGTATATTACGACTATAGGCAAGGACAGCATCACGGATATGACAAACTAGGATATGGTTTTCAACAAGTCGGATTCGGCCTTGAAGCTTTAGGTCCTTATGTTGATGTGCGCTTTAATCTTTACCAACCTGTTGGAAAGAAAGTATCTAATTTCACCCAAATCTATCTAGACCAAAC
>JBAWZJ010000082.1:0-8505 GCA_037143085.1 Parachlamydiaceae bacterium
CCGCGAGAGCTTTCGCTTCAGCCCAAATGTCGCTCGGTTTGCGTAAGGTGAGTTTCTAAATCAAAATCTAACATTACTTCACCTCATTGAACCGCCGTTTTTAGGTTTAAAATTTACTCTGGTTGTTCTTTTTTCCTTTTTAACTTATGATGTTTTTTATACCGAATGAGGTTCAATAAATAAAAATAAGTGACGGGTGTTGCCAGACGCGGCAGGATATCTCTTAAACCCATTTACTGACCTCATCTTTACGCTCATTTAACACTTGCGTTAAACACATCGAGGTTTCCCCATGAGAAAATTACTGTCTATTTTTTTGTTTCTTCTAATCGCAGCTCTTCTCTTGTTTGTCGTTTTTTTTCCCACTATCATTTCATCATCTTGGGGTAAACAACAACTGGTCTATGTAGTTAACCATCAAATTCCTGGGAAAATCTCCATAGAAAAACTTTCTGTTCATTGGTTCGGATCTCAACAATTTGAAGGTATTGTGCTCTCTGATTTAGATGGAAAAGCTGTTCTTTCAATGGGGTCTGCAACAGCCGATGGCTCACTGCTAAGTTTAATATGGAATCCATCAACCGGAGCAAAAGTCACTCTCAACAACTTTAATGCAACATTGATTTCAGACAGCGAAGGAAATACAAACCTGATGCGCGCGTTAGATCCACATTGCTGCGCACCCCAAAATAAAGAAAAAATAACTCCTGTGACCGTCGTATTAAAGAATGTCAACGGAGAATTAAACCTCGCATCGAATTCGACGCCGATGACTATAAAGATCTCTGGGCAAACAGAGCAGGAAAACCTAAATGGAAAATTTAAAATCGATGCCACATTAAGCGGCGTTAAAACAAATGAACTCAAAGAACTTGATTTAGCTAAAAGTTTGCGATCAAACCCAAATGTTGACTTAAAGATCGATGCTGACGTCTCAAATTTCCCTGTTGCCATTCTCGATCAGCTTTTGTCTTTGAAACATCCGGAATATGCGGGCGTTATCAGATCGCTTCTCGGAGAACAATTAAGTCTGACAGTGAATCAGAAAAGTATACCCGAAGGTATTTCCCTAGCTCTAAATGCGCGCTCTCCAACATTATCAGCAAACGTCAATATTGACGTGACACAACAGATCGTGCTATCAAAACCAGGGTCCATCTCGTTTAAGATGACACCCCAGCTTGTTGAAGAGCTTTCTCAAGCTCTTAATATAAAAAACCGTTGGAATCTCTCATCCCCAACAGCTGCTATTTTAACGATTAACAAATTCGCTGCACCACTAGATTCCTCGAACATCGATCAAATGGATTTAGCAGCCGTATTGGAAATTGCCCAAGCAGATTTTTCTAATGAGTCGAAATCAGGAAATCTCTCCCTAAAGAGTATGCGCGGAACTATAACAGCGGAACCTGGATTCCCGACAGCAACAATAACGTTAGTAGCTCAGGGGATCCATAATCAACAACCGATGAATGTTAATATTCGGCTGAACGCGGCGAAAAAATTGCTTTGGGAAAATCTAAAAACATTATCCCTAAAAGGGATCGCTATGGAGGGGCAAATTTCTGGTGTTCCTCTTTCTCTTATAGATCAAGAACTCGAAATGAATGGAGTGATGATCGAAACCTTCGGATCTAAAATGGATCTGACGCTATCACTAAAAGAAGTTAATGAACGCCCATTAGCAATACTGCAATGCAAATCCGACCGTCTCGAACTTCCCTCTTTAGCTTTATGGATCGATCAAAAAATTACTCTTCAACAACCCGCTACAGCGACAATTAAGCTTCCTCCTTCTGTGACCAATCTAGCATTAAAAGAAACGACACCTCGCATACAAAACCCTGTAACGGCACAACTAACAATTCACAGTTTTTCGATCCCTCGCTCCTCTTTAAAAAACTTTGCGTCCGCTCCAATGACATCGATGTATAAAGTAGCTCTTGATGCAGAATTAAAAATATCCCCGGTTCAGTTGATCTCCCTTCCCGCAGTAAACTCTGCAAATTTGAGTGACATTTCGATTCATCTGTTAACATCAACACATTCTCATTCACAGCTCTCAGCCTCTGCTACTTTATTCCCAGATGGCGCGGGAAGGTTATATGATTTGATCGGAAAACAAGCTACGGTTAATGCTGACGCCTCTTTCGGTATAACTTTAGACGGGAAACCGACTATCAATGTTTTTAACGTCCGTTTTGTTAGCGACCTCGGCCGAATGGAAATGTCCGGCGAAATGCGGGACGGAAACAGAATTATCTTGAATAATCCTGCTTTTCTGAGCTACACATTCTCCCCTGCTGGTCTCCAAACGCTCGGAATTGCAGCAAACAACTATGTCATAACGCAAAAATCCCCTATTGAAATCTCTATCGACTCATCACTTATTCCTCTAGATACTGGTGATTTATCAATGCTGCGCCTTTCGGGGACAGTAAAAATAGACGATTTAGAGGTTGCAACAAGAGGAAGAAGAGATCTTCCACATGCAATTGTAGACAACTTGCGAGCAAAATGGAACATCGATGCCGAAGAACAAACAATCAGCTGCGATTTTACCGGTATTACACGTTTAGGTGAGAATGAAGGGGCCGGAGGGTTGCGAGGTTCCCTAGTTGTTGACAAATGGATACGCGATGGCCGCCCAGATTTCAACGAGACAACGCTGCGGTTGAAAGCTAAAGCAAATAATCTCCCCACACAGCTTATCAGCAGCTTATCCGGAGGACAGGATTTAGTTTCGATCATTGGAAATGCTATCGATATCGATACTGTAGTGAGCGCCTCTGCTGACCCTGCATCGGAAGGGACAGTAGAATTAACACTCAATAGTGACAACCTAACCGGCAAAGCAATCCTTCTTCTGGGTGATATCATTCGATTAAAGGAAGGGCATAAAGCAGAGTTTCATTTAAAGTTAACACCGCAAAGCTATGAAGCAATACGACATCAGATGACGCAAGGAATTTCTAATGATTTTTCCCTAATCGAAACAGCAAATGTAGCGCTACAACTCAAAGCTCTTAATATCCCGACAGACGAATCAATGTTACAATCTGGTATCGAGGGAGACTTTACTCTGGATCAACTCGTTGGTATCGATGGAAGAACAAAAAATCGACTATCGCTAAACGGAATTAACGGACATATTGCAGCTCGCAATATTGCAGACCACGTAGATTTTAGCATGACAGCCCGCGGAGAAGCTGCCCAAGGGGTCTATATGGGATTGAATCTAACGGGTGCAATGGACCAAGGATTTTCCCCCGACGGGACTCTCAATAAACAAAATCTTTCTCTTTATCTTGATGGATCAATCGACTCTATGCCCATAGCAGCGTTATGTCAATTTGCCTGTGTCGATCCAAAAACAAGAAATAAGTTGGAAGCTCTGATTGGACCACTACTCAATGCTAAGATTAAAGCAAAGCTTCAAAGGATGAATGGCCCTCTCTTTATTGCTCTCCAAGGAAATCATGGCAGCCTCACATTTGATGCTTCACTGAATAAGGGTTATCTATTCCTAAACCAAGATATCGTCGCTCAAGTAGCTGTGACTCCCCAGCTTAGTAAGTATGTTTTTGAAGAACTTATTCCGGTTATTGGCGGTATGATTTCGGCAGACCATCCACTAAAATTGACTATCGATAAACAAGGTTTTTCTATTCCCATTGATGATTTTTCTGAGAAAAGCGCTGCAATACAACGGGCAACTTTAGACTTGGGAAAAGTTCGTTTTTCCGGAGCCTCGCAAATCGCAAAAGTTCTTAGCCTCCTTACAACATCAGGAGGAGACCAATTTATGGTATGGCTAACCCCAGCCTATTTTTCGTTGAATCAAGGAGCCCTCAAACTAGAAAGGGTCGACATGCTTATCAGCGAAAGTTATCCAATTGCAGCATGGGGGAATGTCGATTTTGAAAAAGAGAGAGTGAATATGATCATCGCCCTCTCAGGTGCGGCTATTGATAAAGCTTTTGGTTTTGCAAATATTCCAGCAAATACATTTTTACAAATTCCTTTGAAAGGAAAGCTTGATAATCCTTCTATAGATAAAACTAAAGCGGCTGCAAGACTAAGCGCTTTAGTAGCACAAAGCCAGGGAGGTCCTCAAGGCACTGTGATTGGTACGGTATTAGACATTGCGAGTGGTGGCTTAAGCGAAGGGGCTCCTCCAAAGCCGACAACAAATCCCCTCCCTTGGGCTGCGCTGATGCAAGATAAACAACACGATAACAGTAAAGCGAAAAAGAGCAACCCTATAGACGATGTCAGCAAAGGGGCAACAACCCTGCTCAAACAGATTCTTCGATAATAGACCTCGTACATAACTAAGGTCTGTCGATTTTCGATTCACATTGAGGGGGTAATATCGACTTTTTTGCAGCGATTTTTTTTGCCGCTCTATCAGAGTTTCGGTTGCGTCGATCAAGATAATTTCAAATTTGGCATTGCTTCTAAGTAGAGCCTTCCGCCCTGCCAAAGAGAATATTTTACTTTTGATCAAAGTGTCTTTAATGTACCTACAATCCCTATAGTAGGCTCTTCCACTCTAACCATAGCTTTGACCTAAATGAAAATAACTCTTGTATTCTCTCAAATATTCCAAGGTTATCAGCAGCCTATTCTTAATCGAAAGAGGTGGCTGAAGGTTTGTTGACAGCTTCGTATTTTCTAAGGGATTTTGAAAAATAAAACTTCGTGCTAAAAATTGAATTAAGAAAAAGGGGCTTTTTATTTTTTGGGTACAGACAAGGAGAAGGAAATGAATTATGCAAGAGGTTTAATAAACGCAAGTTTTGAACAAAAAAAAAGCGACAACAAATAAATGTTGTCGCTTTTTATTAATCAGCCGAAATTCCATTATTAATGGAAGAAATCACCAATCGTTATTGTCTCTGGAACGGAATCCGCCGCCGCCGCTTCTGCCGCCGCCGCCACCGCCATTACCAGCACCACCACGGAACTCTCTACGCTCGCCAGCTGGACGGTCTGTGCGCTCTTGCGCAAGACTTACACGCATGTTGCGATCTAAGTGAGCTTTTTCATTAAGACCTTGAATTGCATTTAACGCATCTTGATCTGTTTCCATCTCAACAAAGCCAAAGCCTTTTGATCTGCCGGTGTGATCTGTAATGATTTTGATCGACACAACTTTGCCGAAAGCTTCAAAAGCAGATTTTAGGGAATCTTCGGTAGCTTTCCATGACAGGTTGCCGACGAACAATTTTTTTTTCATACTATTCTCCAATTTGGATAAAAATGTTTCCATATGCACACTATCTGGCCTGCTTTTCTCAAATTCCTAAAACTTGGAAAAACAGAAACGTTCCTACCTGAAGGGGGTCTTCCAAAGCGCGTAGTAATTAGGGAAATAAAGAGAGTTTTTGATCAGACTAATAGGACTGAACAACCAAACATTTAAACCCAAACGGGCCTCACAAGTGAGCCTCAACCGGCACCTTTTCTGTTGAAAAGATACCGTACCTTTCATACGAAAGATAAGATAATTAACGTCTATAAGCGCTTTCGCGCAAGTCTTATACCTCACAAGATGTGCATATGTCGCCATTATGTTCTATTTTTTTTTTTTAGTCTACTTAATTCGCACACTCCGTTGTAATGTTTCAGCCCATGAGGCTTTAAATTTTAGCTTTACCCAAATCTTTAAAGACAAAAAAAAACGGCAAAGATTGCTCCGTGCCGTTTTTATCTAGTATCCAATTACGCGATTCACGTAACTAGAGACTGGTATTTAAGATAGCTAAAATCACCAGTCGTTATTGTCTCTAGAACGGAAGCCACCGCCGCCACTTCTGCCGCCGCCGCCATTACCACCACGGAATTCTCTACGCTCTCCAGCAGGACGGTCTGTACGCTCTTGCGCAAGACTGACACGAATGTTGCGGTCCAAGTGAGCTTTTTCATTGAGACCTTGAATTGCGTTTAACGCATCTTGGTCTGTTTCCATCTCAACAAAGCCAAAGCCTTTTGATCTGCCGGTGTGATCTGTGATGATCTTGATCGACACAACTTTGCCGAAAGCTTCAAAAACAGGTTTTAAGGAATCTTCGGTAGCTTTCCATGACAAGTTGCCAACGAACAGTTTTTTTTTCATATCAATTCTCCAATTTGGATAAAAATGTTTTTACATACAATCCGATACAGTCGACTTAATCTTCTATCCAAGGGATGATTGTAAAGGCCAGTAGTAATTAGGGAAATAAAAGAGAATTTTGATCAGACAAAGGACTGAACAAGCAAATCATTTAAACCCAAACGGGCCTCACAAGCGAGCCTCAACCGACATCCATTTATGAAAGAGATGCCGCGCCTCCTTACGGAGAGCTAGACAGTTAACGCCTATAAGCGCTTTTGAAAAAGTCTTATAACCTCACGCGATTTGTATGTAGTCACATTTTTGAATATATTTTATTTTTAGTCTACTTAATTCTCTAATTGTGCTACACTGATCCTTAACTTGTAGTCAAAGGACTCTTTATGGATGCTGTAGAAAGTGCTATAGAAGATATCAAATCAGGGAAATTCGTCATTGTTGTCGATGACGAAAACAGAGAAAATGAGGGCGACCTGATCATCGCTGCAACAAAAGTTACACCCCAAACTATTGCTTTCATGGTTCGCTATACTACGGGGATTATTTGCCTTTCCCTTCCGGAAGAACGCCTCCGTAAGCTGCAGATTCCTTTAATGGTGGCGGACAACACAGAACTTCACCGCACATTATTCACTGTATCTGTCGATGCTAGCACAGGAGTGACCACCGGCGTGTCAGCTGTTGACCGGTGCACCACAATACAGGCTCTCGCTTCTGAAAAATCGACTCCTAATGATTTCCGTCGACCAGGCCATATATTCCCTTTACGTTACCGAGAAGGAGGCGTGCTGAAACGAGCAGGCCACACAGAAGCTGCTGTCGACCTCGCCCGCCTTTCAGGCCTTCCTGAAGCCGGAGTTTTATCAGAAATTGTCAATGATGACGGCTCTATGGCCCGTCTCCCTGAACTTAGAAAATTTGCAGCGACACACAACATACGGTTGATTTCAATTGAACAACTTATCAAATACAGACGCCATAGCGAGAAACTCGTTAAAAGAATATCTGAAGCTCGGCTTCCAACGGAATACGGAATTTTTACAGCCTATGTTTTTGAGTCACTAGTCGATGGGATACAGCATTTTGCCCTCGTGATGGGTGATGTAGCAAATTTACCAAGCGTTTTGGTTAGGGTTCACTCAGAGTGTTTGACAGGAGATGTCTTCGGCTCTCGCCGCTGTGACTGCGGTGATCAACTCAAACTGGCAATGCAACAAATAGCCAACGAAAAATCGGGAGTTATTATTTACCTTCGCGGTCATGAAGGAAGAGGCATCGGCCTTGCACACAAATTACGGGCCTATCAGCTACAAGATCGAGGAAAAGACACCGTCGAAGCAAATGAAGCTCTTGGACTTCCTGTTGACTCTAGAGAGTATGGCATAGGAGCACAAATTCTTGCCGACCTTGGCGTTAAAAAATTGCGTCTACTAACAAACAACCCAATGAAATATAGCGGACTTTCGGGTTACGATATTGAAATTATCGAAAAAGTATCCATTCATTCGAGCGTTCACGATGATAACCGGTGTTATCTAAAAACAAAGAAAAATAAGTTGGGTCATCACATTGATATTTAGAGGTTTTCATGAAAAAATATGAAGGGAATTTTGATGGAAAGGGACTGTGCATTGGCATCGTCGTTGCCAGATTTAACCATCTTGTGACAAAAAGTTTACTGGAAGGTGCTATCGACGCCTTCAGTCGACAGGGAATTGAAAGCTCCAACATATCCGTCGTCTGGGTTCCGGGCGCCTTTGAAGTTCCACTTGCTGCAAAAGCACTAGCTATATCCAAAAAATATGACGCCATCCTTTGTCTAGGTGCTGTGATTCGTGGAGCTACGGCTCACTTTGACTACGTTTCAAGCCAAGTGACCTCTGGCGTCGGTCGTGTTGCTCTAGACACAAATGTTCCAATCATTTTTGAAGTTTTAACTACCGACACCATTGAACAAGCTTTAGAACGCGCAGGAACAAAAGCTGGTAACAAAGGGTTTGACGGTGCCCTTGCAGCAATAGAGATGGTGAATGTTTTGAAACAGATACACCAAGCTTGATCCAAAGATTGGAGCTTCCAGCGCATTATTCTTTTGTGTCATTTGTCTTTTTTGCTTCTTTGCGTTGCTTCTTTTTCTTTGCGCCTCCGCGTCCATAGCTTTTCCTGCAAGTCTTGAATACCTAACGTAATTCAAATGGTGTACCCGGGCTCTCCCTAGTATTAACAGTATTTTTATTTCTTCTTAATATTTTTTTTATACAATTGCCCCAACAAAACAAACAAGGAAGTTTATGACAAATAGCGTTACTTTTAAGAGAGCTCCTGGTTTGTACATGTTCACGGGTGCTTAACAAAATCGCCACGCGATTTTCTTAACCACCCAC
>JBAWZJ010000083.1:0-8446 GCA_037143085.1 Parachlamydiaceae bacterium
ATTTTGTTCTCATCGACAACCCCCTAGCAGACCCGTTTGATGCTGAACTTGTTGGCCGCCACCAACGAGTAGGTGGAGATGTCATCATCAAAGCAACACCGAAATCTCACCCTAAAGAAAGTGTGGGGGTTTTAGCGAAAGAAGGAAATCACACTGTCGTTATAGAATACACCGAACTGGGACAAAACGAACGAACAGCAACACAACCGGACGGATCGTTAGTTTACTCTCTAGCAAACATTAGCCTATTTTCTTTCTCCATGGATTTTATCAAACGTCTTGCGACAAACAGTAAACACCCGATGCCACTGCATAGAGCCCACAAAGATACCGTAAAATCAAATATTGCAAAGCCTTTAAAAGCATGGAAATTTGAAAAGTTCATTTTTGACGTCCTTCCTCAAGCCAATGGTGTCGAAGCCCTTGTCTATCCTCGGGAACGGTGCTTCGCCCCATTAAAACAATTCAGCGGCGACAACAGTATTGAAACTGTAGCTTCGGCAATCGAGGCGAATGACCGATACGCCTTGGAGAGTATCACAGGAATGCCGTGCACGATATCTCCCTTAGAGGTTGCCCAAGAGTTCTATTATCCAACACCAAATATCATAAAGACGTGGCATAACCGATCTGTTACGCAGGTTGGATACATCGAAACAGGCCATAAAAATTGGAGTGAAATATAATGAAAATAGCTTATCTAGGAACAGGCGCATGGGGCTTCTGTTTAGCCTCTCTTCTCGCAATGAAGGGGTTCAAAGTGATTTCATGGACAAAGAATCCAGATCTTGCACAACGGCTGAACAGCGGCAATGAACACCCTCATTTAGCCGGACACAAAGCCTTAAAGGGAATGCATTGTACAACAGACATGGCAGAGGCTCTTGATGGAGCGGACATGATCGTCGAGGGGGTTACTACTGCAGGGCTACGCCCTGTTTTCGAATCCTTGAAGAAAATCTATAAACCAAAATGCCCCATCGTGATCACGTCGAAAGGGATCGAACAAAATACAAGCCTTATCCTCCCTGAGGTCGCTGTCGATGTTTTAGGAGAAGACACAAGACGCCATATCGCTTTTTTAAGCGGTCCGAGCTACGCTCAAGAGGTTGTTAAACAATTGCCTACATCTATCGTAGGAACAGCCTTTGATCAAGAGACCATGATGCAAACTTGTGAGGCTTTTACAACAAGTGCATTTCGCGTCTACCCCAATACAGACATCATCGGCGTCGCTTACGGGGGGGCACTAAAAAACATTATAGCCATCGCCTGCGGCATATCAGAGGGGTTAGACCTTGGATATAGCTCAAAAGCAGCATTGATGACACGAGGGCTTCATGAAATCAAAAAAATAACCCTAGCCAAAGGGGGAAGAGCAGAAACGCTCAGCGGACTTTCCGGTATGGGGGATGTTTGCCTTACATGTGGATCTCTCCTCAGTCGAAACAGCCGCTTTGGATATTTGATCGCTCAGGGGATGACCCCAAAGGAAGCGGAGGTAAAGATAGAAATGGTTGTCGAAGGGGCCTATACATGCATTTCTGCATTACAGATCAGCAAACAACTTGATATCCCGATGCCCATCACAGAGATGATATATAAAATTATCTACGAAGACCTCAAACCAAAAGATGCGGTCAGAGGGCTAATGCAAAGAACAATTAAAGAAGAGCATTTGTAAACAATGAAAGTTTTATCTCCACAACAAATGGCCCATGTTGAAGCTGAGGCTATCCATAACGGTTCATCCGAATCAGATTTTATGGAGGAGGCTGGAAGCGGCGTAGCTTTGATCGTTAACGACTATGTAGAAAAATACAATATCAATAGAACAGCGATCCTTTTATGCGGTAAAGGAAACAACGCCGGCGACGCCTACGTTACAGGCATTAATTTACTCCATCTCGACTATGAAGTATTTGCCGTCCAGGTTCACCCAATCGAAGAATGCAGCATTTTGTGTAGGCAAAACTACGAACGATTCATGAATGAAGGTGGCAATCAGGCTGATTTTTTAACAGAGTTTCCTTCCGCAGGGATTATTATCGATGGACTTTTTGGCACCGGATTTCGTGGAAAGGTGGAGGAGCCTTATAATGCACTGATAGCCTTAGCCAACAGTTCCGGCCTTCCGATCATTGCTATAGATATTCCCTCAGGGCTCAATGGAGAAACTGGACTTGTAGAAGGAGAGGCCATTATTGCCACAGAAACAGCCTTCTTGGGACTTCCAAAAACAGGATTTTTCCTTAACGACGCGTGGAATTTCGTCGGGAAATTGCGATACATTAATTTTGGCCTACCGGATGAAAGCATCGAAAATGTTGAACCTGACTTAATTTTGCTTTCTGAAGATATTCTGAAGCCTTTAATGCCCACAATACGAAGAAACCGTCATAAATACGAAGCAGGCCTTGTCGTCGGACTTGCCGGATCTCCCGGGATGCCCGGAGCCGCTATGCTTGCATCAACAGCAGCATTACGTGGAGGAGCGGGAATCGTTCGGCTACTCCACCCCGATGGGATACAAGCAGAGCTCTCCGCCAGTCCCTTCGAACTCATCCGTATCCCCTTCCACCAAAACGACGCCAAAGAGATCATCGCTGAAATGAACAGCGCTTCCGCAACATTTATAGGTCCAGGTCTTGGGCGCACCCCCCAAATCCGCTCTCTTCTAGCAAATGTTCTACCTCACCTGGAAAAGCCATGCGTCATCGATGCCGATGCCCTGTATATCCTTGCTGAAGATGATATCAAACTTCCGAAACACACAGTATTGACACCGCACCACGGTGAAATGATGCGTCTTCTTAATATAGTCAAAAAACCGGCAATCACAATGGACTTCCTTAGCGTCTGCCACGACTACGCCAAAAAGAAAGGGGTAACCCTTGTGCTTAAAGGCGCACCGACATTCATTTTGCACCCGGACCTCCCGATCAGCGTGAATTCTACAGGGGATCCCGGCATGGCAACCGCAGGAAGCGGCGACGTCCTCACGGGCCTGATTGCAGCACTATTAGCCCAAGGGATGACTCAAGAAAACGCTGCTTGTCTTGGTGTTTTCTTACATGGATTATCGGGGGAACATGCGGCTGAGGACCTCACTTCTTACGGCGTCTGTGCCTCAGACATCATCTACCACTTTCCTGAAGCATTCCGTTTTATTATTATTTAACTTAACAACAGTTGCTTATGACTTCTTTCTTATCCAAAATAAAAACAACTTTAGGGGATCTTATTCCCATGAGTGTGGTGTGCTGGCGCGAGCGGCATCAGCATAAAACTGTTGTTGGTGATTTATTTGCCGGAATAACAGTAGGACTTATAGCTTTACCTCTAGCTATGGCTTTTGCCATCGGCTCCGGAGTCCCTCCAGAACGTGGTCTTTACACAGCCATTATTGCCGGCTTTCTCATCTCCCTGCTGGGGGGCAGCCGCGTCCAAATCGGCGGCCCTACAGGGGCTTTTGTCGTGATCGTTTACGATATCGTTCAAAGACATGGATACGAAGGATTAGCCATTGCTACCGTCCTTGCAGGGATCATGATGGTGATCATGGGAATCGCACGGTTTGGAGTCTTCTTGAAGTTTATCCCTTATCCGGTAACCGTTGGATTTACCAGCGGTATTGCCCTTGTGATTTTTTCCTCACAGATGAAAGATTTTTTTGGTTTAGCGATAGATACTGTCCCACCGGACTTCATCGACAAATGGCTTGTTTATGGGAAGACAGCATACACGTGGCATCTGGAGACATTTGCCATCGCAGCTGGCACATTAACGACGATTTTTGTGTTGAGACGATATTTCCCAAAAATTCCAGGAGTGATTATTGCTGTCGTTTTAGCGACACTCATAACAACTATTTTCAATCTTCCCTTAGAAACGATTGAAACAAAATTTGGAGGGATTCCGGCAACTCTCCCTGCGCCAGCACTCCCCATATTTACGATGGACCGGATCATCGCCATTTTTCCGGATGCCATTTCAATAGCCTTACTTGGAGCTATCGAGTCACTCCTCTCTGCCGTCGTTGCTGATGGGATGACAGGTCATCGCCATCGTTCTAACTGTGAGCTCATCGCTCAAGGTTTGGCTAATATTGGATCGATTCTTTTTGGGGGCATTCCCGCCACAGGAGCGATTGCACGGACAGCAGCGAATATCAAGCTTGGGGCCAAAACGCCATTGGCTGGAATGATACATGCCATTACCCTATTGCTCTTGATGCTCCTACTCGCTCCATTAGCGGCAAAAATCCCTTTAGCGACATTGGCGGCTGTATTGGTCTTTATCGCCTGGAATATGAGCGAACAAGAACATTTTAAGGCCATTCTGAAAGGACAATTAAGCGATGCCTTAATTTTAATAACGACATTCCTGCTTACAGTATTGATCGATCTAACTGCTGCTGTACAAGTAGGGGTCATTTTAGCTGCAATTATGTTTATGAAACGGATGGCAGACACAACGACAGTGAAGGTATGTCAAATCCTCCTAGAAAAGAATGTAGATGAACATCCTGCAGCACGCGATTCAGAAATCATTTTCAGAAAAGATGTCCCAGAACACACCACGGTGTTTGAAATTAACGGACCCTTCTTTTTTGCTGTATCGGATCTCCTTAATGAGCAATTAAGGCTAATGGTCATTCCTCCGAAAATTTTTATCCTTCGAATGCGCTATGTATCTACGATCGACGCGACCGGCGTTCATGCTCTACAACAGTTTGCAGCTAGATGTAAAAGAGAACACATTCTTTTTCTATTATCAGGGGTGAGGGAGCCGCTGGGAGCTACTCTTAAGCGAACAAATGTGGAGAAAGTTGTGGGACAAGAAAATATTTTTCCTCATCTGGATGATGCTTTAGCTGTCGCTCGTCAACATGTTTGATAGCAAGAGCTTCAAAGCTGCTCTAGCTGAAGCAATATCGAAAGCTGATGCATTTTCAGGTAATAATGCACTTGTAGATCGGCTCATCGCCTCCATTACATCAACATGAGACAACAACACTTGGGATAAAAATATTGGATCAGGAAGAGTCAATGATATTGACCCTTGATGCAATAGGCCGAAGCGTGTGCGCCGCTGGGCAGCCCCTCCAATCTTACGCTTTCCAAACATCACATCATATTTCGTCGGTTTTGCCATGCAAAAATGGTGGGCATGTTTATTATCTATCGCTATTTCATTTTCTAAAAAACTCAACTGGTGATCCGTTCCTAGAAAAGCAGCAAGGGCACGGATAACAAAACGGTTCACATAAGCATAATTGTCTAGTGTATTGACCGAATACCCCGGATGCGTTGAAGGGATTGCTAGAGAAAATGCCCAGTCAGTAGTATGAAAAATCACCCCTCCACCAGTAGGACGACGAGCAATATCTAGTCCTAATTTTTTCACTGCATCGAGGGATAATAATGTTGCAGGGTCAGTGAAATATCCGTAAGTAGCGCTGGGTGACTCCCAGTCATAGAAGTGAAGTGTCGGAGAAGCATCTGCCAGAGTCATACTCTCTAATAGCTCCGCATCGATAGCCATGTTCTCCGTTGCGGACCTTTTCCCTGTATCGAGAACTCTCATCATGGACTTTTTAGGTCTAATGGCGCTGATGTAATCGTTTGCGAAACCTTCATTTTCATTGTCCACTGTTTATCTCTACTACGTAGTTTTGCATCGTAGAAATAATCGCAGTTGAGGTTGTATAACATCGCATTACTCCGCTGCCACGAAGCCTTCCCCTTTAATGTTCCTGAAATGATCATCTCTACTTTTTGCGGACGCCCATTCAGACGGATTGTTTTTTCGAGCGCAACCTTCTTCGAGTCGACCCTTCCATTCAAGGTGGCGGTAATTTCTTTATTGTTAATTTCAGTGATTTCATATGTGACATATGCGGGAAAAGCAAAAGCGGGTCCAGGTGATGACTGCATCTCAATTTTTGCCCCAGGAGAGAGTTCTTCTCCGTAGAGAGCAAACAAGTCTGAAACAAGGTCGTTGACAAGTGAGTCTAAAGGTAAATCGCTCAACGCCGGATATTCCTTTAATAAACGATCGAATGTCTCGCTGTTGCTTTCTAAGTTACCGTGCGCATCAACAACAAGGTTAAGAGGCTGATTGAGCAAGTGGGAAAAAGCATTTAATGCAGGGGAATTTTTTTGACCGGTTGGATCAAACACTGCCTCCTGCCCATTGGCATTGACGCGGATCGAGACATCTCGGATTGTCAGTGTTACTGTAGCAGGCAATGTCAGTCCCTTTGTCGAAGGAGAGCTACTTTTTGCGAGCAAGTCGAATTTAAAATTCTGATTTCCTTTCGTTGTCATGCTGAGAATAGGTTCGGATTCCTGCACATCCACCACTAAGGAACATGTTTGCTGAACTGGAATAGATGGAAGAAACTGAAGCTGAACAGCAGCAGCCAAATAACAAGGAAACAACACAAACATTAGTAGGTGACGCATGACCCCTCTCTATGTGTATACAATCGGATTAAGAACATCTGTTAAACGATCGCCAAATTGATATCCCACTTGTTTTTGCAAAAGTAAGTAGAAAGGATTTTCCTGTCTGACATACACCGCTTTGGCTTTAGCATAAACAATCATTAAATAATTAAACCCAACCCTCAATTTAATATCTTCCATTGGAAGAGGGAAGTCCGGAGAAAAAAACACAGCACTTCCCGGAGTCTTAGAAAACAGTTCACTATCAGGCAACTCATCGCTCGTAGAGCCCGACAGACAAACCATTGCACCGCAGAGAACACCTTGGATGCCGCTCATTTCCATTAATGTAGGTTTCATCGCAACCAATTTTTCATATCCTGAATCAACATTTTTATTCAAAGGAAATGAAGGAAACAGCATGTCGTAGCCAAAACGAACTGGACGTTGCTCCATCAATTCACCAGCAATTTCGGCGAGACTACGGTTTAAGGCTATTTTTTTCAAAGAAACTTCTTCACGCCATAGGTCTCTGCCGGCGGAAAATGCAAAATCAGAGGAAAGCTGCGCGAGGGCTGATCCTTTTTTAATTTGAAGACGACTTTCTAAGGCTGGGGTCACTCCCTGAGAGGCTTTATTCACCTCTTCATGACTTAGCACTCCTTCACACTCGATTCTATGGTTTTTGCGAAAAAAATCGCGATGCTCTTTATTAACGGAAAAATGCATATTTATTTCTTATAAGGTTGATGATCCAAGAAGCAAGAGTGTAACAGATCGAGAATTCTTTAACCAGTATTCTCAACCTCTACTTTATTTAGGAGAAATAGTACCGAAAGAAGAGAGGGCTACGAGACCTGTATGAACTGCAGAAGCATCGAGTAAATCACTGTAACAGTCTTCTCCTGAATTTAAAGTAAAAATAAAATGTCGCCCATCATTCAATTTTAATTCAAGACGCTGTCTAGAAGACTTGACTATCTCATACTCTCCTTTTTTGTAATGCCTTGTTCCATTTCCATAGAATAAAATTTTTACATCATCTTCTTCATCTAGATCGTACCCTGCCATCATTATAGGCCCCATTATCTTAGCCTGAAATTGTGATTTGACGGCTTCACTTGGAACGAAGGTAATCGCTGATTGAACAACACCCGGTAGCACCAATCGTTGCTGCGGAATCGTTTCTGCAGACGGCTGCTTAATCTCTTGTCCGGACATGCCATCAATTTTGTACATAAACTCTCCCCTCTAAACCCGAATTGCACCCTATCAACAGCTATCTAAAAACTATTGATCTCCACTTTTGTGGCTATTTTCCCGTCTACCTTATTCAAGCATAAGTGTATACCTAATAATAATAATTTATGCAAATTACTATCTTGAGATACTCGCTTGCGCGCTCTGCCTTATTTTTTTAATTTTAAACGATTTATGGCTTTAGCTTAACGCACATGGCCACAACCCCGGAGATCGAAGCGTAAATGGTTTTGATTATGATGTGCAGGCTACGGGGTTTTAGCGCGCTAGAAACGCCAACTTTTCCATGATGTTCGGTATACTTCATCTGAAGCGAGTGTCGCAACTAAAGATTCAAACTTCTCCGGCGTGGGTAGAAGTGTCATCTCATATTGTTTAATGCGCAATTCACACTCCTCTAATTTCTCTCTAAAAAACGTTATATTTTTGTTAAGAACATCCCTCATCCTCGAAAACAAATCAGGAAGCGCTAATTTTGTGGCTATTAAAATCCTTAATTCACTAATAAGCATTTGGAATTGTTGCTTATCTTCAAACGCTCTTCTCTTAAGCTCAATCACTGGTTTAGAACTCAAATCAGAGGAAAACCGATCAAGCATCATACTGCCAATTAACCTATTTAAACTTAATTTTTTTTCTGAATTTTCATTCGGAGCCTGCTCTATCGCATTTAGCAATTCTAACCCAACGTCTATACTCTCGCTAGTCTTCTTATACTCATCCTTATTCATAAG
>JBAWZJ010000084.1:0-8367 GCA_037143085.1 Parachlamydiaceae bacterium
TCAGCTGGAATCAGTATATACTGCTCATAGCTCAAAATGAGAAATTTTGGCTAGCTTGAAAGCTCCCGCGATTGAATAAATCGCGTCGAGGGTCATATTGGCAATATTACCCTCGACGCGATTTTTCAATCCCGGGGCTTTGAAGCAGCCAAAATTCTCATTTTGAGCTATGAGCAGTATATACTGATTCCAGTTGAAAGTTGGCATTTCTAACGCGCCAAACCTCCCGGAGATCGAAGATCGCAAGTTGGTTCGTATTGATCAATACTGACCAACTTGCGATGTTCGATTAGCGTTGAATTTGCTCGTCAGAAACGTCAAATTTTGGCTTATCTACGGTATACGTTCGGTATAAATTCGCTTTTTTGGTATGATGGCCGTATGCAAAAACTAAAAATTCTTTTTCAAAATAATCAGGATTGGGTCGTCAGTAAAATTGATAAAGACTCAAACTATTTCCGCCGGATGGCGGAAGCGCAAGACCCGCTTTATCTGTGGGTTGGGTGTGCAGACAGCCGTGTGCCTGCGAATGAGATCGTCGGATTGGAGCCTGGGGAGCTGTTTGTTCATCGCAATGTAGCTAACCTTTTTCCTCACACAGACTTTAATTGCCTTTCAGTGTTGGAATATGCCGTTGATTTGCTTAAGATCCAGCATGTGATTGTGTGTGGTCACTATGGGTGTGGCGGAGTTAAGGCCGCAATGGAGGATCACCAGTTAGGTCTTGTTGATAATTGGCTTCGGAATATTCGAGATGTATATGCCCGCTTTAAAGAAGAGCTTGAGAAGATAGAGGATGAGAAGGAACGGTTTAATCGTCTTGTCGAGCTTAATGTGATGCAGCAGGTTCTTAATATCTGTCATACGACCATTGTTCAGGGGGCATGGATGCGTGGCCAGCCTCTTTGGGTTCATGGCTGGGTTTATGATCTTGCGACGGGGAAGCTTAAGGACCTCGACTGCTGTGTTTCTGGGATTGAGCAGGTGGAGTCTATTTATAGGATCCGTTTATAGGATCCGTTTTTCGCGTTAAGAGATAATCTCGACTTTGTACATTTTTTTTGATTCATCTTCCGAGAGAGGCTTTCTCCAGCTAAATAAATTTCTCGGAAGGGCAAAAAATGTCCATTCTTCGAAATTTATTACGCTGGAATTTGCTTCTCTCTGGAATCTGAACCAAAAAAATGTAGAAAGTAGAGATAAGAGATTATGTTTCGTAAAATAGTGGTATTTATTCTTCTTTTGGGGGTGGCCTGTGGAATTGTGCTGTACTATCTTTATGAAGAAAAAAATCGAGACACGGATATCGTTCTTTACGGCAATATTGATGTGAGACAGGTGGATTTGAGCTTCCGTGTTGAAGGGCGGGTGAGCGAGATGTTCTTTGAAGAGGGCGACCTCGTTCCTACCGGAGCGTTAGTTGGTATATTGGATAAACAGCCTTATGTCGACCAAGTATTTCAGTCTGAAGCACAGTTGGATTCAGTCCGTTCATCCCTTGTCAATGCCGACATTTTATTGAAGAGACGGTTAGAATTGATTGGAGATGGGAGCATTTCGCAAGAGGATCTAGATAATGCCACGATGAACAAGCTTGTCCTTGATGGTAGCGTAAAAAGTTCTGAGGCTGCTCTTGCAATATCGAAGACAAACCTGACGTTTACGGAGTGTTTCGCTCCCACAGACGGGATTGTGTTGTCTCGTGTAAGGGAACCCGGCACCGTTGTGCGGGTGAGTGATCCTATCTACACATTATCAATTATCTCTCCTGTATGGGTCAGGGCTTTTATTCCCGAGCCTCTTCTCGGTGTTGTCACTCCTGGAATGAAGGCAGATATTTATACAGACACGAAAGGAGGCACTGTTTACCACGGGCATGTTGGATTCATTTCCCCCGTAGCGGAATTCACTCCAAAAACCGTGGAAACAACCCAGTTGCGTACCGATCTCGTATACCGTCTCCGGATCTATGCCGACAATCCTGATCAGGGGCTTCGTCAAGGGATGCCCGTCACTGTTAGGTTAAAAAAGTGAACGAACCTTTGGTTGTTATCAAAGATGTCGTGAAAAAATTTCCTTTGCAAGTGTCTCCGGCGCTTGATGGGATCAATATTCAGATTCCAAAGGGGCAGATTGTCGGAATGGCTGGTCCGGACGGTGCCGGAAAGACGACGCTATTGCGTCTTATAGCCGGACTTTTGAAGCCAAATTCAGGAACAATCTCCGTTGCAGGATATGATACGATCAAGGATGCCGATCAGATCTGCACGTTAATCGGCTATATGCCTCAGAAATTTGGACTTTACGAAGATCTAAGCGTTCTACAAAATCTAAACTTGTATGCCGACCTCCGCGGCGTTGTTCCATCTGAACGGAAAGCGACGTTCGACAAGCTTCTCTCATTTACAGGCCTTGCACCATTTACAAAAAGACTCGCAGGAAATTTGTCCGGGGGGATGAAACAAAAATTAGGGCTGGCATGTGCTTTGGTAAAGAAGCCCACTTTATTGCTCCTTGATGAACCAAGCGTTGGCGTTGACCCAATATCGCGCAGGGAGTTATGGAAAATGGTTCAGGAGCTTCTGAAGGATGATATCACCGTCATTTGGAGCACAGCATACCTAGATGAGGCGGAGCGTGCTGATACCGTCCTTCTAATCAATGAGGGACGAGTGTTATACAATGGATCTCCAAAAGCTCTTTTAAAAGATAAAGATAAGTTTGAAGATGCCTTCATCAATATTCTTGGGGGGATTTCTGTAACGACGTCTGTCCTTGCAGAAAAG
The DNA here is from genome assembly GCA_037143085.1 of Parachlamydiaceae bacterium. Taxonomy (GTDB): domain Bacteria; phylum Chlamydiota; class Chlamydiia; order Chlamydiales; family Parachlamydiaceae; genus JBAWVE01. The sequence goes on from JBAWZJ010000084.1 coordinate 2,787, forward strand.
ACCCCTTCTGTTGCTGAGGCTTCACACGCTGTCATTCAAGCCGAAGGGTTGACAAAGAAGTTTGGGGATTTCACCGCCGCTGCAGATATCACCTTTTCAGTGAATAGCGGAGAGATTTTCGGGCTCTTGGGACCCAATGGTGCCGGGAAGTCCACAACCTTCAAAATGTTATGCGGACTGCTTAAGCCAACCTCAGGGAAAGCTTTTGTCAATGGCCTTGATTTGGAGAAAGCGCCAAGTGAAGCACGTTCTCATATAGGATATATGGCACAAAAATTTTCCCTTTATGGGAATTTAAGTGTTGGTCAAAACCTCGACTTTTTTTCAGGGATTTACAATTTGCGAGGGAAGCACCAAAAAGAAATGATCGAAGAAATGATCGATATTTTCGGGTTAAAGCATTATTTAAATGAAAATGCCGATACTCTTCCTCTTGGGTTTAAACAACGGCTTGCGTTATCTTGCGCTCTTATGCACCGTCCAAGAGTATTGTTTTTGGATGAACCTACCTCCGGAGTCGATCCGATCACAAGGCGGGAGTTTTGGACGCATATCACCGGATTGGCAAAGAAAGGGATCACCATTATGGTGACAACACATTTCATGGAAGAAGCAGAATATTGCGATCGAATAGCTCTAGTATATCGAGGGGGTATCATCAAGATGGGAACACCTGCGGATCTCAAAAAAGCAGCTATCACAAAAGAGATCCTCTTGCCGACACTTGACGATGCATTTATTCAACTGATTAAACGGTATGATGAGGATAACCTGCATGTCACGTAGTCATGGGAAGATATCTTTTCAAAGGCTCAAAGCTCTGATGGTGAAGGAGTTTTTTCAGATCATTAGAGATCCTAGTAGCATCTTGATCAGCATCGTTCTCCCCTTAATCCTCCTTTTTCTTTATGGCTTTGGTGTCTCATTAGACCTCGATCATTTGAGAATCGGTCTTGTCCTCGAAGATACAGCCCCGGATGCACAAAGTTTTGCTAAGTCGTTGACCGACTCCCGCTATTTCGATGTGAAAATAGGAAGAGACCGCCGCGAATTTGACAGAGATATCGTCTCTGGAGCCCTACGGGGATTCGTCGTCGTGCCATCGTACTTTTCAGATTTTCGATATCGACCTGATACAATTGCTCCTATCCAGGTGATCAGCGATGGCAGTGAAACGAATACGGCAAATTTTGTGGAGAACTACGTCTCTGCAGCATGGATGAATTGGTTGATACAGCAATCGATCAGCAATAACCTTCAAGGCCTGCCCCTTATTAATATTCAGCCTCGTTATTGGTTCAACGAGGAGTTAGAGAGTCGAAATTTTCTTATTCCAGGATCATTGGCGATCATTATGACATTGATCGGTACATTGTTGACATCCCTTGTTGTTGCTAGAGAGTGGGAAAGGGGCACGATGGAAGCTTTGATGGCCACGCCTGTCACGATCTTTGAGCTTATTGTAGGTAAGCTTGTCCCTTATTTTTTTCTTGGAATGGGCTCAATGATTTTGTGTGTCATTGGGGCAGAGATCGTTTATCAGATCCCCTTTCGCGGATCCTGGTCCATTTTGCTTCTTGTATCGGCTTCTTTTCTGGTGACAGCACTAGGGATAGGATTATTGATTTCGACATTAGCACGTAACCAGTTTGTCGCAGCGCAGGCGTCGATGGTGATCGCTTTTTTACCCGCGTATATGCTGTCTGGATTTATTTTTGAGATTCGCAGCATGCCTAAAGTGATCCAGTTTATCACTAATTTTGTTCCTGCTCGGTATTTCGTCACATCACTTCAAACAATTTTCCTTGTTGGAGATGTGTGGAGACTTATTTTAATGAATATTATCATTATGCTAGGCATGGGAATAGTTGTCTTTACCATTGTTAGGAGAATTACCGTGAAGAGGTTGGACTAATGGGTGGGAATGCATGGACCCGGATTTTAACCCTTATCTGGAAGGAAATATTAGCTGTATGGCGTGATAAAAAGAGTCGATTTGTGTTGATCGTCCCCCCGATGATTCAATTATTTATCTTCTCTTTCGCCGCCACGCTTGATGTGAAAGATGTGCCAATAGGAATTTTGAATCGAGATAATGGAAAGCAAGGGTATGAGCTGGTGCAGAGGTTTGTGGGGGCTCCGGTATTTTCTGATATCGTTTTCTTAGATTCTGTCGAGGCAATAACCCCTTTTATCAATAATATGCAAGGGGTGATGGTTGTTTCATTAGACCAGGAATTTTCTCGGAAATTAGAAAGTGGTGAAGAAGCTATTGTTCAACTAATCCTCGATGGGAGGAAGTCGAATACCACCCAGATTGTTGCAGGGTATGCTTCGGCGATTATTCAGGCATTCAATAATGATTTTGCCTTTAAGGCGAAGATTCCGCAGCAGAATACACAGCTAATCACTCGTCGTTGGTTCAACCCCAATCTCCTTTACTACTGGTATAACGTCCCTTGCTTAACTGGGGTGTTGATGATGGTTGTAGCATTGATCGTGACATCTCTTTCCGTCGCGCGAGAAAGGGAACTTGGAACTTTTGACCAACTGCTCGTTTCCCCTGCAACACCGTTTGAAATTCTTGTGGGGAAATCTGTTCCAGCTGTGATTATCGCCCTTGCAGAAGGAACACTAATGATCGCTGCAGGAGTGTTTATCTTCCGGATCCCTTTTGCTGGTTCTCTGCCGCTGCTGTATTTGAGTATGTTTGTATTTATTTTGTCTATTGTTGGTGTAGGACTTTTCATTTCTTCTCTCTCTAAGACGCAGCAACAAGCCGTTTTGGGATCGTTTCTTTTCACTTCTCCCGCTATTTTGCTATCGGGGTTTGCCACTCCGATAGAAAATATGCCCGTATGGCTTCAACCGCTGACGTTTTTGATCCCTTTGAGATATTACTTGATCAATGCGAAGGGGATATTTCTCAAGGCGATGCCTATCGATATGGTATTGAGTAATGTTTGGCCGATGATGATTATTGCCGTGTTTACGTTGACTGCAGCTTCTTGGCTATTCCGCCGCCGTCTCGAATAGCCGCTGCCTTAACGCTATGCAAGAGCTTTGCTAGACTGATGATTCCCCATTTAATGTATCTAAAAACTCTCTCATTGAAATTCGTTTTTTAGGATCAATCTCTAAACATGACAGCATTAAATCTTTTAGAAGACCGGTAGGATCAAGACGGCTTAATCGGTTTTGGTCTAATTGAACCTCTAAGGATCCTTTTGTAATTTTACCTTCAACTTGTGCTAAGTCGGTCATAAAAGTGGCTGTTGAAACTTTGCCAACCAAAAGGGGGTGACTCATTTGTCCCTTGGGAGCTGGCTTTGTTAATAACTGCCAAATCATAATTCCTATAGCCCACACATCTCTTTTTTTTACATCTTCTTCAGTCATGTCTTTTGGAACTTTGTAAGCTTCTGGAGCTATATAAAGCGGTGATCCTTGCCCTCCTTGAGCGTGTAGATTAGCAAGGATATTAAGAGAATTGGTGGCTAGACCAAAATCGATAAGCTTAATATGCATATCCCCTTCGCCAAACAGAACAATATTATCTGGTTTAAGATCGCGGTGAACCGTATTTTTTTCATGCATATAATTTACAGCATCGGCGATTTGTTCTAGGATAGATCTTATTTCTTGATGTGTTGGCATTTTTGCAATATCAGTTTCAGTCCAAATCGATTTTAAGCTCTTATTACCCAACTCGAGATACATTTCCTTTCCCCGCATCGCGAGCACTTTTATAATGTTAGGGTGGTCTAAAGAAGCAAGCGTTTCGAGTTCTTTGAGTGCCGCTTCCACAGCATCATGAACTTTGACTGCCATGGTAGTTTGTTGTTCGTTTAATGGGGAGGTGATACGGACACTGTGTACCGTTGCTTGCCCTCCTGCCCCCAAAGGAACCTCTTTGGTAGGAATCGTTCCTGCGAAGGCGGAGTGCACAAGTTGTGCGGTCATTAATAGTGGGGATCCGGCTCGGGACTGTCCCCCTAAAAAACCGGCGGCGTCTCTTGTTTTAGCTAAAAGATCGGTAAGATTGGTAAAAATATGATGGGAAGGAACTAAAAGGGTATGTATCGCCTTTATTTCGCGTTCACAATCCTCTTCTTTCATTAACTTGGGGTTTTTTCCCCATTCGCTGATTGCTGCTTGCAATCGAGAGATTCTTTCTTGAATATCTTCTGGATTCTTTAAAGAAATAGATGAGAAATAACCTGAGTCTTGACTTGATTGTAATTGAGAAGCATCCGATGGAGTAGATTTCGTTTCTGATGATGTATTGAGCCACGGTGCTGGAAAAGCTTTATCAAAAGCTTTATCCAAGGCTATTTTACAAGTGCTATCTAACGTTTCGAGATTGTCCCGGGTTTCAGTTCCCTTCCATATTTGTCTTTCCATTTTTATATAAAACTGAAACTTTATTTTTCCCCCGTCTTGTGTAAGATTTAAAAGAAAATGATTCTCTTCTAATTTGCTTGTTAAATTTTCTGCTTCATGTGGAATTTTTGAAAGGTCTAGATTTATAAGAGTTCCGTTGTTTGCTTTTAGTATGGTGTCGTGATCTGACGTCCACCCTTTAATTTTTTCAACTAATAGAGGATTAAAGGAAGCTCCTGATGATAAATTCGACGGAGGAATTACAGACATAAAACCTCAATTTTTTATATTTTAATTACTTTAATTATTATAACATAATTTAATTATAATTTAATTTTATATTAAAAACTTTTGTGTTTTATGTGTTTTGAATGTTTTTGTGAAAGTTTGGATTAATCTAAACAGATATTATTCTAAAAAGTCAGTTTAGAATGATAAATTGATTTAAGTTGTTGATTTTTAATATATTGAGTCGGTTTATAAACCTCAATCTCAAGAGGTTGCATCACCTTTGACTACAGCTTCTTGGTTATTCCGCCGCCGTCTCGAATAACTGCTGCTTTAGAGGTAAGTACAAGAGCTTCGCTAGCAGACTGAATCTCCGTTTAATTCATCTAAGAACTCTTTCATTGAAATCCTTTTTTTAGGATCAATCTCTAAACATGACAGCATTAAATCTTTTAGAAGACCGGTACGATCAAGACGGCTTAATCGGTTTGGATCTAATTGCGCGCTTAAGGAATTTTTTGTGATTTTACCTTCACTAGTCGCTAAGTCCGTCATGAAATTTACGGTTGAAATTTTGTCGACCAAAAGAGGATGGCGTCTTTCTCCAATGATGTCTTTATTTGCTAATAACAGCCAAATCATAATTCCTGTAGCCCAAACGTCTCTTTTTTTTACATCTTCTGTATTCATTTCTTCTGGAATTTTATGAGTTTCTGGAGGCAAATAAAACGCGGATCCGTGTCTATGTTGGGTGTATAGATTGGTAAGAATATCGTGAGTGGTGGCGGCTACACCAAAATCGATAAGTTTAGCAACCTCGCCAAACATAACAACATTTTCCCATTTAAGATCGCGGTGAACAATATTTTTTTCATGCACATAACTGACGGCACCGGCAATTTGTTTTATGATAGATACTCACCTTACGCACTAGCTATTTTTTCAAATAATTTCTGTAGCTCTTGAAACG
>JBAWZJ010000085.1:0-8298 GCA_037143085.1 Parachlamydiaceae bacterium
CTATTTACACTGTTAATTATGGGAATCGAAACGCACCACTTGTTTTTCTGAACGTCAACGGAATAAATTTTGCATGGAAGAACTTTTCGGATACATTGAACGGATCACTTTTCAAAATCCGGAAAACGGCTATACGATTGCCCATCTGAAAAAAAAAGGGCAAACAGACCTTTGCTGCATCGTCGGTAGCATGCCTCTTATCAAGCCTGGAGAAACGGTCCGTTGCGAGGGAAGCTGGAAACAACATCTCGTCTATGGAAATCAGTTTGTCGTCACAGCCTACCACCTCGAGGCCCCGGCAGATGTCATTGGCATTAGAAAATATCTAGGCTCCGGACTGATCAAAGGAATCGGCGCTAAATATGCTAATCGAATCGTCGACAAATTTGATACAGAAACTCTGAACATCATCGATAAACATCCTGAACGCCTTTTGGAAATCGAAGGACTTGGCAAGAAGCGGGCTGAAAAAATTAAAGATTGCTGGGAAGAGCAAAAATCGATCCGCGATGTGATGATTTTCTTACAATCGCATGGAGTAAGCCCAGCGTACGCCCAAAAAGTTCTGAAAACATATGGATCGCATAGCATCCAAAAAGTCCAAGAGAATCCCTTTTATCTAGCGCGCGATATCCATGGCATCGGATTTAAAAAAGCTGATGCAATAGCCCAAAAGATGGGTATTCCTAAAGACTCGCCCCAGCGAATTGACGCGGGGATCGAATACATCTTGACGGAGGCCCGCGATGAAGGGCATGCATGCCTTCCTGTACGGGAGCTTATCACTCTTGCACAGGAAACGTTGGAATCCTCGCCGGAAATAATTGAACAGCGACTTCCTATCTTAATGCAGGAACATAGAATCGAAATCGGAGATATGTTTCATGATGGAAAACTCGAAAGTTTCGTTTGGCATAAAATGTTGTTCCTTTCTGAAGTTGGAATCTGTCGCCAGATGATGCGTCTCCGCCACTCAACCTCACGCTTACGAACAATTGATATTCCCCGAGCTCTCGAATGGGTTCAAGAAAAGATCGGATTTCAACTCGCAGAAAATCAAAAACAGGCAGTGTCTCAAGCGTTATCTGAAAAGGTTCAAATTATTACGGGTGGCCCCGGAACAGGCAAAAGCACTATCACAAAAGCAATTTTGACCATCACGAAAAAAATAACAGGAAGTATTCTCCTTGCCGCTCCAACCGGAAGGGCTGCTAAAAGGATGACAGAGATCACTGGAAAAAAAGCATCGACAATCCACAGTTTGTTAGAATTCGACTTCAAAAAGGGAGTCTTCAGAAAAAGCATTGACAATCCTCTTGAATGCGATCTTATCATCATAGATGAAGCAAGCATGATTGATACATTTCTGATGTACAATCTTCTAAAGGCTATCCCAGACCACGCAAGAGTTATCTTCGTCGGTGATGTCAACCAACTACCAAGCGTTGGCCCCGGCAATGTTTTGAAAGACATGATCGCATCGCACTGCGTCCCCGTAACGACACTGAATGAAATTTATAGGCAAGCTGCCGGATCACGCATTATCACTAACGCTCACAGAATTAATAGCGGCATTTTTCCTGATATCAGTAATGCAAATACAAGCGATTTTTTCTTCGTCGATGTCGAAACGCCAGAAGAGGTAATGAACAATATCTTATCTCTTGTGGCGTTAAGATTGCCGACGAAATACAAACTCAATCCTTTTGATGATATTCAAGTGCTGGCTCCAATGCGAAGAGGAACTATTGGCATCGACAACCTAAATTTTGCCTTGCAAGAAAAATTAAACCCCTCGAAAGAACAACCTTTATTGTGGTCCGGACGCCGTTTTTTGCCTGGCGATAAAGTCATGCAAATTCGAAACGACTATGAACGAGAAGTCTTCAATGGTGATATCGGAAGGATTAAAAACATTAATACAGTCGATCAGGAATTGATTGTAACAATTGACGACAAAGATATTTTATACACATTTGCAGATCTTGATGACCTCGTTTTAGCTTATGCCGTTTCGATCCATAAGTACCAAGGAAGTGAATGCCCGTGTATTGTCATGCCGGTACATACTACACATTTTAAGCTGCTGCACCGCAATCTTCTTTATACAGGTGTAACAAGAGGTAAAAAACTCGTTATTCTTGTAGGAACAAAAAAAGCCCTTTTCCTTGCAGTCTCGAATGATGAAGTTAAAAGAAGATATACAGGACTTCAACAAGCACTTGCAGGTGCATTTTCAACATCCGTAGCTCAACCGCTATGAAAACAAATCCAAAGAAATCCTGGAGACGCTACTTGGTCAGCACTATACTCTCTCTTTTCCTCGCTTTTTCGCTATGGGTCCTGGAAACGCAAGAAACGATAAAACCCTCAATCTCTGCGGAAAAACCCGTTGAGATCTATTCAAACCAACTCCACGACAATTTGACAGCAGTATTTTCTTCTGCTATTGATCAAGCGCAACATTCGATATTGCTCATTGTCTATTCCTTAACCGACCAAGAAATCATTAAAATCCTTAAGAAAAAACAAAAAGAAGGCGTTTCCATCAAGGTTATCTGTGATGCTAAAGCCTCTCCATATATAGATTCTAAATTGGGTTCAAAAATCGACGTTACCAGGAGATTTGGCCCGGGATTAATGCATCAGAAAATCTTAGTTGTCGACGAACAACACATTTGGATTGGCTCAGCTAACATGACAACAGAATCGTTGCAGATGCATGGAAATATTGTATCGAAACTAGACTCCCCTGCTCTTGCTAAAGAGATCATCGCAAAAGCTGAGACTCTGCAAACAGAAGGACGCAGCTTACCCCTAACACAGAAAATATTCGATATAGCAGGACAGCCGATCGAATTGTGGTTCCTCCCGGATAACAAAAATGGATCGCTTCGATTAAAAAAACTGATTAGAGAAGCTGAAAAAACTGTCCGTGTGGCAATGTTTACTTGGACACGCACCGACCTTGCTAAAGAAGTCATTGCTGCAGCCGATAGAGGATTAACGACAGAAGTTGTCATCGACCACTATTCCGGCAAAGGAGCCAGCCGATATATCGTTGAACTTCTGAAAAACAGCAATGTTGCCGTTCGCCTCAGCCGAGGAGGCCCCCTTTTACACTATAAATTTTTACAAATAGACAATACAACACTAGTCAGCGGATCAGCGAATTGGACAAAAGCGGCATTTACCCAAAATGATGATTGTTTTATCGTGATACATAACTTAACAGAAGAACAAAATCAGAAACTAAACGCCCTATGGGAAGTCATCTGGGCGGAAACATCTTTGGTGGAATAAATGAAAATAGCACTGATAGGCCATGGGAAAATGGGGAAACTCATTGAAGAAAAAGCATTGTCTAAGGGGGTTGAGATCACAGCGATTGCTAATTCTAAATCCCCCATCTCCAATCCCATTTTGAAAAATTCGATTGCGCAAGCTGATGTATGCATCGATTTCTCACTCCCCTCCTGTGCTATTGAGAATATTAAACTCCTCACGGCAATGAAAAAAAATATCGTGATAGGAACCACTGGTTGGACGGACAAAATCGAAGAAGTAAGGCCGTTAATTGAAAAAGCAAAAATAGGATTCATCTACTCACCAAATTTTTCTCTCGGTGTTGCCCTTTTTCTCAATATTGTAGAAGAAGCCGCTTCTCTTATCCTTCCGTTTGAAGAATACGATGTTTCGGGCTTTGAAATTCACCACAGAAAAAAAATAGACACCCCTTCAGGGACAGCAAAAGCTCTAATCGACCGAATAGACAGCAACAGAGCTCCTGCTTGCCCAAAAACAATATTCTCTAGCATGCGCGTCGGTGATGTTCCAGGCACACACACAGTCCTATTCGACTCCGCTGCTGACACCATTACCCTCACACATACAGCGCGAAATAGGGAAGGATTTGCCTCTGGAGCCCTCACAGCAGCTGAATGGATTCAAGGAAAACAAGGGATTTTTACTATTAAGGATCTTTTATCTGACAGGAGAAAACAACGTGTTTAATTTATCCGGAATGTTTACAGCTCTGATTACCCCATTTACCGAATACGACAAATTGGATGAAAACGGTTTGCGCATGCTCATTCAAAGACAGATCGAAGCTAAAGTTGATGGGATTGTCTTTTTAGGAAGCACAGGAGAAACGCCCACCCTCGATGATAATGAAAAAAGCAGGATCATGGAAATCGGAAGAGAGATGTGCAATGAAAAGATAGCCTTTATCGTTGGATCCGGCTCTTATTCCACAAAACAAACCATCGAAAATACCCTTTTAGCGCAACAACATGGAGCAGACGCAGCCCTTGTTGTCACCCCATACTACAATAAACCAACGCAAGAAGGCCTTTACAGGCATTTCTCGATGATTGCAGAAAAGACTTCCATTCCACTAATTATCTACGATGTCCCCGGACGCTGTGGAGTAAATGTACAGGTGGATACACTCAAACGACTGATGGCAATTCCGTCTATTATTGGGTTGAAAGAAACTTCCGGAAATGTTTCTAAAATGTGCGACGCCATCACAGCAGCAAAAGAGATACGCCCCGATTTCCGCATTCTGAGTGGTGATGATGATCTCACTCTCCCCCTGATGGCTCTTGGAGGCCACGGTGTCATATCTGTCATTAGCAACCTAGTTCCTGAAGAGATGGTTGATTTAGTCCGAACCATAGAAGCTGGCGACTACAAAAGAGCTCAGAAGATCCACCACGAACTTAAACCGTTGATGCGAGCTGCTTTTTGCGAAACCAATCCGATACCTATTAAAGCTGCGATGACATTATCCCAACTGCCCTCAGGAGAATGCCGCCTTCCCCTTTGCTCCTTAAGTGAAGAAAACACCCGACGCCTGAAAGCAATACTCCACGAATATTGTTCTCGATGAAGTTCTTGCTTTTTTGCTCAAAACATGGCACAATTCCCGTCTTTCCTTGGAAGAGTGGCAGAGTGGCCGAATGCGTCTGTCTCGAAAACAGATTCACCAGCAATGGTGACGTAGGTTCGAATCCTACCTCTTCCGTTTTAAGGGACTTCGTCCCTTAAAAATCCCTACCAAAGGGTAGAACCCCTCTGGACTCCCATTACGTATGCTCCGCCTCGCAATACCCGTCACGCCCACAGACTTAAATCAAATACAAAGTTCGCTCATCTTCGTGTAAAATTTCTGCTGGCTCTTGAGCAGATAATTGGCCGTTATCTAGAAAATAATGATAATTTTTCTTTCTGTGAGTGATTTCCACAGATTCTACAGCCTCTGAAGTGAATCCCAATTTATCCAAGAGTTCATTTATATAGCTGGCACTTTCTTTTTGGAGGACCTCGTCTTCAGAAAGACTACTTCCATGCTTTTCCTGGAGTTCATTGATCCATCCGACAAAGCTTTTCTGATCGCTTTTTTCTCGTTCAATAAGGAAATGAAGGATATAAATAGCGAGTTGCGAAAGCTACAAACAAAGGATTTTCCTGCTCCTATTGCGTGGGTGTGAGCCCCTCTTTTTCAAGTTAACCCTGTTCAAGCGGTTCATTTAGTCTCCCTGTCTGGTTGTTATTCACAATTAGTCAAAACTGATTAAACATTTATTTGCTACAATTATTTACTATTCATTGTCGCTTAATAATTTATGTAACATCATAGAAATTCTTTTCAAATTGGCGAGAAGTTTTATGATTAAAAAAAAATTAAATTCATAGTACTCATGGTGTGCCTTATGTGTGTTCCTTCCTTAGGACAAATTTTTGCAAATGACGCGATTGAAGTAACCGATGTTTCGATACTATTTGAAGTTTCTAACCAGAACACGCTTATTTTGACCGACATTTCGGACACTCTTTATAAACCTTGTAACACCATATCGGATAAGAAATGGCGGACTTATCTTGCTGGTCGTGTTCATGAAATTGTCTTAGACCCCACCCTTGTTTCGAAAATAGCAAATAGCATTGAAAATATTATTGTGAATCAAGTTGATAAAAAACTAGTGCATAAAAATACACCTTCCGTAATCAAGGAATTGCAGTCTAGAGGTATTCCCCTTATCGCGATTTCCTTGAAAAATTGGGCTGCGCCATATGATCCAAATTTCGGAACAACGACTTCCAATCATTTAAAGAAATTAGGGATTGATTTAGAGCAATCCATTCCATTGCTGGGAAAGATGCAAATTGATGGCAGTTCAAGCTTTGAACTTGTTCAAGAGGTCAATGCGACAGATGAATATACATTTGCAAAAGGAATTATCTTTACGAATAAAAAACCCTTGGATAATGCTTTGGACGCGTTTTTAAACAGGCTCGAAAAGAAACCTGCACAAATCGTAATCCTTGAAAATTCATATGAGCATAAAGAAAAATTAGCAAGAGTTATCAAAGCACATAATATTGGGTTAACTTTTATCAAGCATCAACCTTCCGAACATCAAGAGAATGCATTCGACCCAACTCTTGGAACAATTGAGTTCCTGCGGTTTATGGAAGATTCAAGAACTATCTTAGATGAAGAAGCTCAAAGAATTAAAGAAAATAGCACCGCTGTAGATTTTGAAGCTCTCTTGAAAGACTACATCACAAAAGTTTACACAGCTGAGGAAAAATGATGAGTTTTGAGTGACGTTCGGTATACATTCCCTCATAGCACCTATTTTTTATCCTTCAATTTAATTCTATTTATTGTGTCATTCACCACCGAGAGCCAATGATTTCGTTCTTGCCTATAAAGCAAGCGGTCCGATAAAACTCATTTAGAGCGGACAAAATATGGGCATTTGGCAAAAAAAATCAATTGAAGACCTACAAAACTCCCCCGACGTTAAAAACCCCAAATTCAAACGAACTTTATCAGCATTCGACCTTATTTTAATGGGAATTGGCGTAATTGTCGGAGCTGGTTTATTTTCCGTTACTGGCGTTGCTGCTGCAGAGAACGCCGGACCTGCTATTGTAATTTCTTTTATTTTTGCTGCATGCGGCTGTGCCTTTGCTGGATTATGCTACAGCGAATTGGCTACGATGATTCCCCTTTCCGGCAGCACCTACACCTACACGTATGCCGCTATGGGAGAGTTGCCCGCCTGGATCATCGGCTGGAGCCTTGTCCTGGAATATATTATTGGTGCAGCCACGGTATCCATCAGTTGGTCGGCTTATGCTCTATCCTTCCTGCAAGATTTTGACATCAGCTTCCCCACTGCCCTCTCTGGTTCAGCTTGGCAGCCGATGACCTTGTCCGATGGCACCACTGTCACGGGGTTCATCAATTTACCAGCATTGGCCATCGTCATCTGCATTTCACTGTTGCTCATTCGAGGAAGCCGCCAATCTGCTCTGATCAATACACTTATCGTGATCACGAAAATAGCTGTCGTGATCCTCTTCATTATTTTCGGCTACGCCTTCATCGACCCAAGCAATTATACCCCATTCATCCCCGAAAATACCGGAACTTTTGGAGAGTTTGGATGGAGCGGCATCCTGCGTGCGACAGGCATTGTCTTTTTTGCCTATATTGGATTCGATGCCTTATCCACAATGTCCCTAGAAGTAAAGAATCCCGCAAAGACTCCTCCTATAGGCATCTTAGGATCATTATTCATCTGCACAATACTTTATATTCTCTTTGCCCTTGTCCTCACAGGCCTAGCCAACTACAAAGAACTCGACGTTGCAGCTCCCGTAGCTGTCGCCATTGCAAAAATGCCCTATCCTTGGCTCAACTGGCTCATCAAACTTGCTGTATTAGCCGGTCTGACTTCAGTGATTCTCGTCCTGCTTTTTGCCCAATCTCGCATTTTTTATGCCATGACCTGCGATGGATTCTTACCCAGCATTTTTGCAAAATTACACCCCACCTATCACACTCCTTGGTATTCCAACTTGATATTAATGGTGCTTGTAGGCCCCATCGCCGCTTTTGGATCGATTGAACTTATGAGCCATTTAACGAGCATCGGAACATTGCTTGCCTTCACGATCGTGTGTTGCGGAGTCATCATCCTGCGTTACACACATCCAGAAACGCCAAGACCTTTTAAAGCACCCTTCTTCCCCATCGTGCCCATTCTGGGTGTTTTAACCTGCCTTTCAATGATGCTCTGCTTAGGAGTGCTCAGTTGGATCCGTCTGATCGGATGGATGATAATCGGTGTTCTCATCTATTTCACATATAGCCGCCATCGCATTGCAAAATTACAGAATAATCAAAGTCTTAATGACGTCTCGAACCAGAAGAAATCATAATATACTGGTTCCAGCTGAAAGTTGGAATTTTTGGCTAGCTTGAAAGCTCCCGCG
>JBAWZJ010000086.1:0-8246 GCA_037143085.1 Parachlamydiaceae bacterium
TCGAATCGCGGGAGCTTTCAAGCTAGCCAAAAAGTCCAACTTTCAACTGGAACCAGTATAGTTATCAAAGGAAAAAGATAGCATTTGTGTTGAAAATGAATACATTCTATCCTCGATCTTTTAAAAAGAAAAATGAGAGCAACCGTGAACCTTAGAGAATATTTGTTTAAGAAGAGAATTCCCTAAGTTGATAGTGCAAAAAAATTGGGGATTTAACGAGGACATCTCGGTCAAATCTTTTATGGTGCTAAACATTTAATTCGCAAACTTTCCAAAAAAGCAAAAAAAAAAGACATATGAGCAATGAAATTTAGCTAAGGCGAAGGTTTGAAAATGGATAATCTTATTAACTTGTACCGGCGCAAGTTGAATCTATCACAAGCTGATTTCCACTATATCGATCACGAAGATGCTATGGTTGATGTCGTGTTTAAAATCATTCAGCCAGATGGTCCTGAGATGATTTTAAAGATATGCTCGCGGCCAGAAAATTACTTTAGGGAGGCTTATTTTTTGCAACATTTTGCGGATAAATTGCCGGTACCCCGCATTATTAGACGGATTGAACCGGAAGCTGATGTGTTCGGAGCGGTTTTGATGGAATATATAGCCGGAGAATTGCTCAAAGCAGAAACTGTCGATTGCAAGCTGGCATATGAAATTGGATCGTTTTTAGCCCATATTCATCTCGAACACGCTGAAGGGTATGGAGATCTGACAGACCCGGCTCATTTAAGCGCTGATCCGCGGATTCCTTTTACAATGAAGTTCGAGGAGGGGCTTGAAGAATGCAAAGGCCATCTGTCGGAGGGGCTGATTGCAACGTGCCGACGTCATTTCAACAATGATGTCGATCTTCTTCTATTTATCGATGGCCCTTGCGTTATACACCGCGATTTTCGTCCGGGCAATCTTATCGCTCTTCATGGAAAAATACACGGAATCATCGATTGGTCTTCTGCCAGGGGAGGATTTGCTGAAGATGATTTCTGTCCTTTGGAATTCGGTGAATGGTCGATCGATTCTGCCTGCAAAAAATCCTTCCTCGAAGGATATGCATCGATCCGAAAAGTTCCTGACTACAAGCCAATCATGCCTCTTTTACGTCTAAGCCGAGCGGTTGCAGCTGTTGGCTTCACTGTTAAAAGAGGAACTTGGGAATCCATAAACTCAAAGCTTTATCAATTCAGCCGTCGGTATCTTGAATCGCTTGCAACCGTGGAAAGGATATAATCTTTAAGTAGACTGTTTTTTAAATCGATGACATTGGGTATATAAAATAATGATGTTGTCCCGGAATGTGCTTATTTTGGAGTCCCTACCGAATTTCTTTCAAGGTTTTTGATTGTTTAAAAACACATTTTTTGATAAAATTTCGTACCAAACGTTATTGAAAAACAATAAGGGTCTGATGTGTTAATCATTTATATTGTAGACAAAATTTTTCTGCTTTACACGATCATGCTATTTGTTCGAATCATCGCATCGTGGATCCCCGAAATTCAAGGGCAACGGTGGATGCATTTTATCGTTTTTTACACAGATCCTTATCTCAACTTCTTTCGTCGTTTTATCCCCCCTCTTGGAATGTTCGATTTAAGCCCAATCGTAGCTTTTCTTTGTTTGAGTTTACTGGAGCAGGTTGTTAAGTCGTTTTTAATGACTGTTTTATTATGACATCCCCCTTTAAGCGTCCATTTCAATTTGGCTCTCTTGTTCTACCTAACAATATATTCTATGCTCCTTTGGCGGGATGTTCAGATTTCCCTTTTAGAAAAATGTCTGCTAAGTATCGTCCAGGATTAATGTTTTGTGAAATGGTTAAAATGGATGCTTTGGTGCGCCATGATCCTGGAACGTTTCATATTCTTGATTTTGATAAATCAATGCACCCTATTGGCGGACAACTTTGCGGTAGTAAACCTGAGATTGCAGGAAAAGCAGCGAAAATTATTGAAGAACTTGGATTCGATTCTGTCGACTTAAACTGCGGATGCCCTGTTGATAAAGTGACCAAAGATGGTAGTGGGTCTGGAATGTTAAAAACACCAAACTTGATCGGTGACGTTCTTGCAAATATGGTAGCTGCAGTAAAAATCCCTGTAACGGTTAAAATTCGTGCTGGATGGGATGAAACAAACATCAACGCTCCACAAATTACTCAAATAGCTGAAGAAGCTGGTGCTGTGGCTATCTGCATTCACGCTCGCACGAGAAAACAGGCTTATAAAGGACCTGCTAACTGGGATTATATCAAAGCGTGTAAAGAAATTGCGAAAACGATCAAGGTTATCGGTAATGGAGATGTTGTCGATGGACCATCAGCTGAAAAAATGTTTGAATATACTGGTTGTGATGCTGTCCTTGTTGCTCGTGGAACATTGGGGCATCCTTGGATTGTTGAAGATATCATTAGGTATTTAGAAATCGGAGAACGCTTACAAATTTCTCAAGAACAGTGCCGACAAGAACTTTTAGAACATTTTATGTATACATTGAATTATCATCACTCTCGCAAAGCAACGATAGATATGCGTCGTGTTGGGTGTTGGTATTTGAAAAAATCTGCAGGAACCCGTTCTTTCCGCGAAGCTATAAGCAAAGCTGATAGTCCGGATGTTGTTAAGGATCTTATTTTAAACTTTCAACCTGTTGATGGAGTAGAGTCTGAACAGGAAGAATGTGATGAATGTTAAACATTACGATTCTATTTTTTCATCTAACTCAATATAGAATGTCGATCCTTTCCCTTCCTTGCTTGTAAAGCCTATCGTCCCTCCGAGTTTTTGTGTGATCATTTTTGCTATACTTAAACCTAATCCTGTTCCTCCTTTTTTTCGGGTATTTGAGGAGTCTACTTGTACAAATTTTTCAAATAATTTTGTTTGAAATGTTGCTGGAATTCCGCAGCCATGGTCTACGATGCTAATCCGTATCTTATCGTTTATCCTTTCAACTTTTACGGTGACAACACCTTGCGGATAAGAAAACTTAACAGCATTAGATAGCAAGTTTGTTAAAACCTGCATCAAACGTTGCTTATCAGAGACTATGAATAGTTTGTCGAAGGGAATATCACATTCTAGTGTAACATGAAACTGTTGAGCATATACGAGGTCGCTTTGTACAATAAGGGGGATAAATTGAACAAGATCTATAGTTTCCATTTTGAAAACCATTTTATCTCCTTCGATTTTTTCCAAATCCAATATATCGTTGATCAAAAGAGTTAAACGGTCAGCGTTGCGATTTGCCATTTCTAAAAGATTTTGCATTTCTTCAGAAATCTGATCACCTTTTCCAATAAGGATGAGACTGATTGCTCCTTTTATTGATGTCAGTGGGGTTCTTAGTTCATGGCTTACAGTAGAAACAAATTCTGTTTTCATTTTGTTTAGACGTTCTCTTTCTGTGATATCTCTTAAAATCCAAATGAAAAGAGTGTTTTCTTTAGACTTCATTCGGCTGAGCGACACTTCTGCGGGGAAAGTTTGTCCATTTTGACGTTTGCATAAAATTTTATGATATTTTTCAAAAAAAGAATCGTTTTCTAAATGGTTTGCAATGGCTTTTCTTATCTCTAAATTGTTTGTATCAGCAAGAAGCATGTTTATGCTTTTTGAAAGAATGTATTCGGAGGAATATCCAAAAATTGTTTCTGAAGCATGATTGTAAGATAGAATTTTGCCTTGATCATCGAGCGTTATAATGCTATCGATAGCAATATCAACCAGAGATTTAAAGCGCTGTTCACTTTCTTTGAGTTGTTGTTCAAAAGCCTTTCTTGATGTGATATCGCGAACAATAGCAGAAATTAATGTTTCATTTTCCATTTCGATGGTTGTGAGACTAATTTCAACTGGAAATTGTTCTCCTTTTTTTTTCTTTCCAAAAATTTCCATTTCAATACCTATGACGATTGTTTTTTTATTGATAAATAGGTCATTCTGATGTTTAGCATATTCTTGAACGAAATGTTCAGGTATTAAAAGAGCGATGTCTTGAGAAAGTATTTCGCTTCGAGAATAGTCAAATAACATTTCAGCTTGTTTGTTTACTTCTCGAATAACTCTATTTTTATCGATTAGCAGCATCACATCAATGGAGGTGTCTAAAAGGTCTTTGAACTGCTTTCGATTTTTTATTTTTTCAGACATATTTCTAATCGATGCGGATATATAAGTTTCATTATCGATTATAATCGGCGTTAAACCTATTTCAACGAGAAATTCTGATCCATCCTTTTTCTTAGCATATAACTCTCTTCCAGTCTCCATTACTCTAGGTGTTGGATGATCTACGTAATTGTTTCTGAAACGTTCATGATTTTCTTTAAGTCTTTCTGGAATAAGGAATTCTACTTTCTGGTTTAAAAGCTCTTCTTTGGAATATCCAAAGAGCTGTTCTATTTGGTGGTTTATGAAAACAATAAAACCTTTGCTATCAGCAATGAGAATTCCATCAGGAGTTGTCTCGAGTAATTTAAAATATTTTGTTTTTAACTGTTTTTTTTCCATTAAAATGCACTTTAGAAGTTCTGTCAAAAATTATAGGAAAATAAAAAACACGTTATTTTTTATTTTTTTTCCAAAGTTGTAATACGAGTTGTGATAATGTCATCGGATCAAAAGGTTTTGATATTACTCCAAGAACACCCATTTTTTCATAAGATTCAATTTCATATGGTTGGACTTTTGCTGTGATGAAAAAAACAGGGATTTGAGCAGCCTCGGGCATAAGTTTCATTTTTTTTAAAGTTGTTGGGCCGTCCATCGAAGGTATCATTACGTCGAGCAAAATCAATTGAGGTTTGACTTTAAGGACGTTGTTTAAAGCGTCCTCACCTGAGGTGAATCCAAAGACAGAAAATCCTCCAATTAAGGAAAGAGAAAGTTTCACTATTTCTTGAATATCCTCATCATCTTCGACAAGCATAATTCTTTTAAGTTCTTCCATAAAAACCAGTCTTTTCTAAGTATTCTTTAAAATCGAGTTATACAAGCAAAATATTTTTGTGTCATCTTCTTCAAAAATATATTCCATAAAAATTTGCTATTCGCGATAACCACTGTGAGGCTGTGAAAAAAAGGAACTGATATGAGCATCGATGTTGAAGCGTTAAAATCATCTGTCAAAGAAGGGTGTGCAAAATTCCAGAGGACTAAGGAGGAAATCAATAAGGTTATTGTGGGACAATCAGAAATGATAAACAGTCTCTTGATTGCCCTTTTGGCTGACGGACATATTCTGTTGGAAGGGCTCCCCGGTTTAGCAAAAACACTGGCTGTAAATACTTTAGCTAAGGCTATTCAATGTGACTTCAAGCGAATTCAGTTCACCCCCGATTTGCTTCCTGCGGATCTTATAGGAACTTCGATTTACAATCCTAAAGATGGAACATTTTCTATCAATAAAGGGCCTATATTTACTCAAATTCTTCTTGCAGACGAGATTAATCGTGCTCCAGCCAAGGTTCAATCTGCGTTGTTAGAGGTGATGCAAGAAAGGCAAGTGACAATCAGTGGCACTACATTTCCTATGAGTTCTCCTTATCTGGTATTGGCTACGCAGAACCCCATCGAACATGAAGGAACGTACCCATTGCCAGAGGCTCAGACAGACCGTTTTATGATGAAAATTAAAATCGGATATCCTTCACAAACGGAAGAAAAAGAAATTTTACTCCGAATGGGAACTTTGGCTAAGGTTCCGTCCGCACAGCCTGTTCTGACGGCCCAAGATATTTTGGCTGCACGGAAGGTTGTTAATGATATTTATATCGATGATAAAATTCTGGACTACCTCTTGAATATTATTTTTGCTACACGCAACCCTCAACAATTTAAGGTCGATATCCAAGGTTTATTGCTTTTTGGTGCATCTCCCCGGGCAACAATCGCGTTAAAATTAGCGGCAAAAGCTTTGGCGTTTCTTTCTGGAAGAACATACGTTGTCCCTCAGGATATCAAGCAGATAAGCAAAGATGTTTTGCGTCATCGCTTAAGAAGAACGTATGAAGCGGAGGCCGAGGGGATTTCACCCGATGATATCATCGATAGAATTCTATTAACAATTCCTGTGCCATAGGGACATTGATGGCTTCCATTCCATTAAGTCTATTTAAAAAAATCCAACGCATACAGATAGAGACAACTCATCTTGCTAATGATATTTTAGCAGGAGCTTATCGTTCTGCATTCAAAGGCAAAGGAATGGAATTTGAAGAGGTTCGTGAATATCAGGCTGGAGATGATATCCGAAGTATTGATTGGAATGTGACAGCAAGAATGAATCACCCATATGTAAAGAACTTTCGTGAGGAGAGGGAACTAAATGTGACATTGGCTGTGGATATATCCTCTTCAACTCGTTTTGGAAGTAAACAACAGTTGAAAAGCGACCTGATAGCAGAAATTGCAGCTGTTATCGCCTTTTCAGCAATAAAAAATAATGACAAAATTGGATTAATTCTTTTTTCGGACAAAATAGAGAAATACTTACCTCCTCAAAAGGGATCTAGGCATGTTTTGCGAGTAGTTAGAGAACTATTGACATACAAGCCACTAGGGTGCGGTACCGATGTTGCCGGTGCTTTGTCATTTCTTGGAAAAGTTCAAAGTCGCTCAGGGGTTTGCTTTTTGTTGTCCGATTTCATTTGTCCAGACTACTCGCGAGAAGCGGCAGTGATTGTAAGAAAGCACGAGCTTGTGCCTATCGTTGTCATTGATCCTGCAGAAAAGATGTTTCCAGAAATGAATCTTGTTTCTTTTGTCGATCTTGAAAGTGGTGCTGCGCAGATAGTGGATACTTTGGCCTCTGAACATGGATTAGAACAGTCTACCCAAAAAAGATTAGAAGATCAGGGAAGAATGATGCAAAAGCTTGGCACTGAATTTTGTTTGATTGATGCTACAAACCCCTACTTGCCGCAACTGCGCAAATATTTTGCAAAGCGTCATCGAGGGAACCAATGATTCGTTTTTTTCTTATCTTCTTGTTTTCCTTTCAAACATTTTTGGTTGCTGAAAAATTTACTGTCGATATGTCATTGTCTGGAGAAGAGCTTACTATAGATCAAGATTTGATTGTTAAGGCGATATTGACATTTCCTGACACGTATCATCCAAATATCCCTCAAATGCGTTCTAATCTTCTTGCTTATTATGGTTTTGGTGTATCTTCTTTTTCTTTCGTAAAAAGTGAAAGTTCTCCGATAGAAAAAATAGATGGGGGAAATTCACAAAAGGTGAATTTCGTTCTCTCTCCGCGGAGAAGCGGACGACATTTCCTTTCTTTTAAATTTGTACGTTTTGATCCTAACAGCTCTGGAAAAAGTGTAGATATTCCCTCCGATATCTTAATGATTGATATAACGATTCCTAAAACACCATTTATATTGCAGAATGTGATTTCACCGCCTATGCCATTATCTCGCAATTTTCCAGTTGATCTATCTGAACGTAATCGAAGAAAATATATCCAAAATCCGGTGATTTTAAACTCGCAAAAAGAGGAAATGTTATCGTATCTTGCGGGAAGAAAGTTTCCTTGGCTTACGCTTCTCTCTCTATTTATAATAGTTCTCGTAATTATCTTGGTTCGTTTGTCACCTGATGACGATCTCATTTCAAAAGAAGAAGCTCTCTCTTCTGAAAAAGAGCGTGCATTGGCTACTGAAAGACTCCGATCTTTGGTGTTAGCAACACCAAAAGCTGAAGAATCGGCATCTGCATTTTTCCTTCGTCTTCAAGGGGGATTGCGGAACTATATAGATTCTGCATATCATATAGGGGTTACAACGTCGACATTTCAAGAGATCGCAGATAAAAAAATTCCACTTTTCACCGAGGATATAAACATCCCTTTAATGGAAGTATTTCGTGAGGCTGAAGATGTCAAATTTGCACGGAAAGAGGCATCTAAAAAAGATTGTGATACTGTGCTTGAAGTGATCAACAAAATATTGCAGATATGAAGGTTATATCGTACAACAACAAACGGCAGGCCATTTCTCAAATAAACTAGCCTCTTGGAGTACGTTTTCCTTAGGCTAAATGGGTGATTTTATTGAGTCTAAGACTATGCAATAAAACATTATAAAAAGTTTTTGTGTTTTATTTTATTTACTTATAATATAAAATAAACTAAAATTGCTTTTTTAAAATGTTAAATAATAAAAAATAATGTATACCGTACATGTTCACGGGTAGTTAGAAAATCGCTGCGCGATTTCCATAACTACTCGT
>JBAWZJ010000087.1:0-8210 GCA_037143085.1 Parachlamydiaceae bacterium
CTACACCACAGCTAAATTATCCGCAAAACAATTTTTGAAAGACGTTCGGTATAGAGATATTCTTTCCTTACACAAAATTATTGATCATATTAATAATTCTAAATTGGAAAAAATTGATAAAAAAATTGGAAATTTAATTAACATTATTGAAGAGATTCAAATAACAGGAAGTCAAGAATGTGATTTTAAAGCAATTGTCGAAAAGGTGATAGATCCTGCAATCCAAAGGATTGTAAAAGAAAAACTGGGAATGATTGGCGAAGATTTAGCTTTAAACACTCATTTAATGGTAGCTATAGCCGATCTCAATCTTTCTGAAAAACAACAAAAGAAGCTATTTAGTGATATTTTTGCGATTTTTAAAGATCACCCAAACCTCTCAAGAGAAGACTTTGAAAAAGTGATAAACATGGTTGATAATCCAGGTCATAAAAAAGCTCTGAGTAATATGGTAGACCATCTGAAAACAAAGAGTGAAGATGTTGGATTAAACACACGATTAATGGAAGCTGTTGGCAAGCTTAAGGATAACACAAATCCTAAAAATAATGATACGCTTTGCGAAAACGTTATGCAAATTTTTGAAGAGAACTCAGGCTATGGTAAAGCTGATTTTAAAATAATAAAGGGAATGGTTAAAGATGTTGCGAAGAAAAACATATTAGAGGCAATGAGATCGTCGTTAGGAGCGCCTATAGGTTTGATAGACCGGAAGGATGGTGTTGTTTGCCGTTTGTCTCAAGGTCTACTTGGTGGCCCAACTTCATGCGCTTTTAATTGTCTGGAAGCGGCGAATGCTTTTTTGACTAAAAAAGAAAAAGCTTTTGATAACGCTCCAAAGATTTTGGACATCATAAGGGCGGGAATCGAGAAGCAAAAAGCAAAAGGACCTAGTGGACTCGAGGAACCTTCCGAATTGCTTAAGATGGATCCGCGTCTGCAGTTTGTTGTCCCTAAAAATATGCCAAATGTTGAGAGGATGGAATGTGAAAATAGAATAGAAAAGAATATTCCATTCAGCGGGATAATAGGAACTGAAAAACCTTTGAAAAATGATTTAAAAATACATCTCGAAGCCTTAAGAGATTTTAAGGACAAGGATGTTTGCGGGATACTCACCTGCAACAACGAGACTGTCATGGTTGCTTTCACCCAGTCTGGAAAAGCTATTCTTTTTGATTCTCATGGTAGACCCTACAAAAACCAACACCTCGGAGCTTCTGTTCGTTTTTTCAATGACGCAGAAAAACTGACGCAACATTTAAAACAGCTATACGGAGACCCATCATTACCTTTTACACTATGCGTGGTAGAAAAACGTTAAAAACGGCAAATTTTCCAACTTTTAACTAGAACCAGTATATAATGCTCATAGCCAAAATTTCTTATTTTGAAATATGGGTAGTATATGTGTCGATGATTTCCTTAATAGCGTCGACGAACCCTTCTGTTGCCTGTGGGTCATTGTATAAAGGAGTTAGGTTTGTTGATCTGACTTTAGCAACGGCTTCCTTTAGTATTTCTGGGTGTAAAATGAACTCGCAAATTTTACAAAAATACTCATTCTGGTCCTTCGCAATCCATTCACTTAAACCTACTTTTTTGAGTATCCCTGCCCCTATACGGTTATACCATTTATTTCCCTCGATTGTGATGATGGGTTTTCTGATATGTAAGCTATCAACAACCGTATTGCATCCTCCAAAAGGGTAAGAATCTATAGAAAATTCGGCCTCTTCCATCATCTTCATGTAATCGCTGTATGGTAAGCCCGGAATCACTTCTATTTGATCCCCTAAACACTTGGTTATAGATTCGGTGAAGCAGATGCCGTGAAACTCATCTCCTTTCGATGCGGAAAATAACCTAAACACAACATGCACGCCAAAGGAGTTGCAATAATCGGCTATTTTTTTTAACAAGAGAACGGTTTCATGATTAACTTTTTGCATATGCCAACTGCAATTGATATAGAATTTATCTTTTCGAACAGCAGCATTCTGAATGTCATAACTTGGCATTGTGTTCGTAATCCCTAGGCCTGGTATCAACACAACTTTTTCAGAATAATTTTTGTTTAAAGAGTCGAGCGCTTCAACATCTTTACCAGCTATCCAATAATCCACCTTGGAGCCATAAGTACTTACTGAATGACCATAAGTTGTGACTTGTAAAGGTGCTATTCTTAGATTGGACAGAGCAACGCTCTCCCAACTCATTCCCACATCAGGGTAATAAGCGATCATGTAATCATTGTTTAAAATGGATGAAATATTTATAGAGTCTTCGCTGACAATCGAAATGCGTTTCACATCCTTAAATAGCGAGAGGTCTTCATTCTTGTTGTTTGCTGAAAAACTGATTAGAGTTAAATCAAAACTTTTGGACAGTTCTTTTAAGTAAGGATATTGATTTCGGTAAACAGAGTGCCCCGGAATCCAGTTGGCGGTTAATACCGCGATTTTCCTTTTATTGGGTACATTGTGAATTCTGCCTTCCGCGGATGAAAGATAATATTGCATTAAGTTGTTTACTCTTTGCTTTACATATTTGTCCAAGTCTATATCTATATAGGTTGAAACGAAAGCTGTAGAACGGTGGGCAAAGCTGAATGAATCAAGATGGTCGGGACAGTTTACCAGATGTTTTTTTAAGTTTCCGAATCCTAATTCGTCTGCGCAAGAAGAGACATATCCATTTAAATATGCTGTATACCAATAAGATGCCAAAAAAGAATTTGTTGAAAACAAAGCTTTATAATCGGGAGTAAGAGAAGATCGAGAGGACCAGAGAAATAGAAGTTTTCCCAGATTGTTTTTATACCCCAAAATAGAAGGAATAACGGAGTCTGCAGTTTTAAAAGATGAGGCTGAAATAATATTCGCTGTGGTTGCATTCAGTGTTATTAGCTGTTTCCAATATTTTTCATCGACAGTGTAATCATCCATTAAAAATACGAAAAACAAAGTGGAAACAAATAAATCGAGTTTTTGAAGCTGCTCAGTCGAAAGGCGCCACACACAAGACTTCTCGATTTCAAAGATCTTCGTTATTACTTTTTCTGTTAATAGATCATATTCATGGTTGAGATATAACTTAACCCAAAGAGAAGATTCTTCTCGAGAAAAATCAAAACAAGGAGTTGTTTGCTGGGCGCTTTCAGGAATAGTTTCATTTGAAAAAAGGTTGCAATTTCCTTGAAAGGCTATAATAACAAGCAAGATTTTGAGCAATTGTGACATTACAATCTATATGGCTTCATGTTGAAAGGTTGGTTTTTTTGCTGCATCTGTATCCGCAACCCATAAAGTTTTATGCGTTCGTGTTCCAACTTTTTGTACAGGATATTCATCAGGAAGGTATGGCCCATTTAACACATTGTTCAACATCGTTGCCTTACTTGCTCCTAAGACGTAGACTATTGTCTGATGAGCTCTATTGAGAAGGTCAAAGGTAAAAGTCATTCTCCATATTCCTTTTTCAGGAAGAAAATTTGCAATGACAAGTCGACTTTGTGCGTGAAGGCCGTGTGTCTTGGGAAATAATGATGCTGTGTGGCCGTCATCGCCCATCCCAAGCATGATTAAATCGAAAGCTTGATCGGGTACTGTTTGCCTAATCACTATTTCATATTCTTTTGCAGCAGCTTCAAGGTCTGTTTTATCAGCTTCCATTCTGTGGATATTTGCAGACGGGATATGAAGTGATCCGAACCCCGCCTCCATAGCCATGTGATAGTTGCTTTCTTCACTGGTGGGGGGGACGCATCGCTCATCGCTCCAAAATAAATGAACTTTCTTCCAGTCAACAGCATCCCGATATCGGGGAGAGGCTAACAGCTGATACAATGCTTTAGGCGTACTGCCTCCGGATAAGGCAACATTGAAAGCCCCTTTAGTGGATATAGAAGCATTTGCGGTGGTTATGAAGTGGTTAACACAAAAGAGTAGTGTTTCTTCTTTATTCCCGGGAACGACAATATTTCTTCTGTCGTCAATTGATTGGATGAGATGATTTTTCTTTTGTCCGGTCATTTACCGTTCCTGAAAAAATCGTCGTCGATATTAGAAATCATATGGAGCATCTCTCTATAATGGGAACCTAGTGATCCAAAGAAAATTTCTCTCATAAAGGCTAATCCTTTATGAACATTGGGTAGTAGAAGGGTAAAGGGTAGCTCGCATGTTTCTGGAGATGAGATATGAATTAATGCCTGCGAGATGTTTTGTTTGCGCAAAATGACATAAGAATAATTGTCTAAGGTTGTTATTTCAATAGAGTTAATAGCGCCTGGGGGTAAGTCAGGAAGTGACTGAGGAGAAAGGGCTACAACAGAGGGGTGTGTGGATCCTAAATAGCTGATCACAACATCAGTATTGAAGGGTGAAATATTATTGTATTTCCATTTAAGACAACATGCTAGCCATGCTTGTAAATAAAGCGCCCTAATTTCTGGATGCTGGGTAGATGCTGTCGTTGTATTGTTGTAATGAATGATCACAGATTTGATTTTTTCTAATTGTTCACATTTTTTCGGAGTATCAAACAACTGCGCTAAAAGATCCCTCCAACTGCTAGTTAGAGCCCAGCTAACATCCATAATATCCATTTTTAGCACATCTAAGTTTTTCTGCATCTCTGTGCAAAAAGAAGATAGGTTGTCCGAACACTCAGAATCAAAAATCACTCGCGAAGCATAAGGTTGCAAATGGGGAAATACTTCTCTTTCTTCAAAAGGATTTTGTCCCCAAAGGAGATATAAAGGAAGATCTGGAACGATGTGGGGGATCACGATAAAGGGGATCCGAAACAATTGATCTTTGGATGCTTTAATGAGGATCTGGTCGCATGAAATTGCAGGACTGGATGCTCCTGTGCTTACTCCGCTCGTTATATTCGATACAGAGACGTGGCAATACGAATTAGTCGCTTGGTCATCGACTTCGATGAAAATAATGCGGCAAGGAAACTTATCCAAAATAGTATCTACAAGCTCTTGAAGATAAGCCACGCTACGGGCTTCGCTAGCAAATATGATCAATGTGAACAAACATGCTTTTTGCTGTGCTCCTCTATCACTTTGTTGATTTTTGGAGGGGTTTAGCTCTTTCTCGATATTCGGTATTTGAATGTCTGGTAGTGAGTCGCTCATTTTATATCAACCTCCATTGCCGTCCATCTCGCGTGATCAAGGCCTCTGCTGCCTTTGGTCCCCATGAACCGGATGGGTAGTTTGGAAAATCTGCAGGTTTTTGTGATTGCCAAAAGTTAAGCAAGGGAGTCAGTAGGCGCCATGAAGCCAACGCTTCGTCTGCTCTCGCAAAGAGGGTGCTGTCTCCTGACATGCAATCGCAGATTAATCGTTCATAAGCTTCTGGGGGCGTTGCTCCAAAATAAGTGCCGTATTGGAAGTCCATCTTGACAGGTTGAATCAGACTGGTAAAGCCGGGGATTTTACAGTTCATTTTCAGGGAAATCCCTTCATCCGGTTGGATTCTAATGACTAATGTATTAGGTTCATTTTTCCTTGTGTTCGTATGGAAAAGATATCCTGGAGCGTTTTTAAAGACGATCGCAATTTCAGTGGCCCTCTTAGGTAGCCGTTTCCCAGCCCTTAGATAAAATGGAACGCCGGACCAACGCCAGTTGTCGATGGCAAGTTTTAAGGCTACATATGTTTCAACAGAAGAATCTGCCGCTACATTATCCTCCTGTCGATATCCTTTCACTTCTTTTCCCTCAATATATCCAAGGCCATACTGTCCGCGTACGGCAAGATCAGAGAATTGCTGAGGGGGGAGTGGACGGATAGATTCCATTACCTTGATTTTTTCTGCATGAATGGCGTCTGCCCTAAATGTTGTAGGGGGTTCCATTGTCACGAGAGAAAGGAGTTGCATCATATGGTTTTGGACGATATCACGCAGCATGCCAGCCTCTTCCCACAGGCGTCCGCGAGTTCCAATACCAATCTCTTCGCTGACAGTGATTTGCACGTGGTCGATATGGTTGTTATTCCATAAAGACTCAAAAATTGAGTTGCTAAAGCGAAAGACCAAAATATTTTGTACCGTTTCTTTGCCTAGGTAGTGGTCTATCCTGTAGATCTGACTTTCATCGAGGTATTTGGAAATTTCGTTTTGTAGCTGTTGCGCTGACTGGAGGTCGTGGCCAAACGGTTTTTCGATGACCACTCTCGACCACTTGTCTTGAACTTGATCCACATCATAAATGAGTTTATGTTTACTTAGTTTTTCGATGATGAGAGGGAAAAAGCTAGGTTGTGTTGAAAGGTAAAATACTCTGTTTCCTTTTGTGCCGAATTGTAGATCGATTTGGTGCAGTAGGCGAGCGAGCGATTCATAACCGGCATCTTCGTGAAACTCTGATTGATGATAAAAAATCTGGTCGTTGAATGTACTCCAGACTTCTTTTTCAACAGGTCGGATCCTGGAAAATTTATTGACTCCATCGAGCATTTCCTGGCGGAAAGTCTCGTTGCTTTTTTCCCTCCTGGCGAACCCGACACAGGCAAAGTGTCCTGGTAACTGTCCCTCACGTGCAAGGTTGTAAAGTGCGGGAACGAGTTTGCGGCTTGTTAAATCGCCTGTTGCGCCAAAAATAATCAAAACGCATGGCTCGACATTTTTTTTCAGTCTGCTTGGGTCTTCAAGAGGGTTCGTTAATTGAAGATCGATCATGATAACCTTTAAAATAAAGAGGTGTAGTTTTTGGAGATTACAAGATTTTGAATTCCAAAACAAGGACGGACTGAGTAGGACTCGAACCTACGACCACCCGCTTAGAAGGCGGGTGCTCTATCCACTGAGCTATCAGTCCATATAGAATGAGGGACTCAGTATACATGTTCGCGTTGATTTTTTCAAGAGAACAATTTTTACTGTCTAGATTCTCTCTGATTTGGTATACTGCGTCCTTATGCAAAACGTTAAGAATGAACAACAAGTTTACGTCGGATTGGGGAGTAACTTAGGCGATAGCGAAGCTATTTTGCTTTCCGCTGTCCGTTGCATTGAAGCAATTCCCGGTGTAACGGAGGTTAAAGTTTCTTTTTTTTATCAAACCCCGCCAATTAGTGATATCCCCCAGCCCGACTATCTTAATGCCGTCTGCTCCTTTCGAACACTATTAAAACCTCGTGACCTTTTCTCTTGTTTACAAGCGATTGAAAATGGACATGGTAGATTAGCAAAACCGAAAAACGCCCCTCGTCGAATCGATCTCGACATTTTATTCTATGGTAATGAATCGTATGATGATGGTGACCTGAAAATCCCTCATCCTCATTGGAGAGAACGTCTTTTTGTGCTCGTTCCCTTATTCGAATTAACGGAAAATTTGCCTTGGGGTGAGAGTATCTCTGCTGTAATAGATTCTTTTCCTATACAAGAAAGAACAACCATAAGGAAATATCATGCATATTGTATCTCTTAAAAAGTTTAAAATCGGTAAAGGGCACCCGCTGGCGCTGATGACAGGTCCGTGCGTTATTGAAAGTCTTGACCACACTCTGTATGCTGCTGAGACCTTGAAAAATATTGTCTCAAAATTTGATATAAACCTAATCTTCAAGTCTAGCTATGACAAAGCCAATCGCTCGTCTATTAACTCATTCCGCGGGCCTGGATTAGAAGAGGGATTGCGTATCCTCGAAAGAGTCCAAAAAGAATTCGACTTGCCGGTTGTTACGGATGTTCACTCTCCAGAAGATGCTATTGCGGCAGCAAAAGTTTGTGATATTTTGCAGATTCCTGCATTTCTTTGTCGTCAGACTGATCTTATCATTGCCGCAGCGCAAACGGGAAGGGTTATTAGCGTCAAGAAAGGGCAGTTCATGGCCCCTTGGGACATGAAAAATGTTATCGACAAATGTGTATCCGTTGGAAATCCAAACGTGATTTTAACGGATCGAGGCACGACATTCGGTTATAACAATCTAGTGAGCGACATGAGAGCCATCCCTATTATGCAGGAGCTCGGCTTTCCGGTTTGTTACGATGCCACTCACTCTGTGCAACTTCCTGGAGGCAGGGGAGACAGCTCTGGAGGACAAAGGGAGTTTATTCCGGTATTGGCTAAGTCTGCAATTGCTGCTGGGGCTAATTGTCTTTTCATTGAAGCTCATCCTGACCCCAAAAATGCAAAAAGTGATGCAGCATCTGTTTTAGATTTTAAGGATATGCCTGAAC
>JBAWZJ010000088.1:0-8202 GCA_037143085.1 Parachlamydiaceae bacterium
TTTCAAGAGCTACAGAAATTATTTGAAAAAATAGCTAGTGCGTAAGGTGAGTTACGATGTGAGTTTTCAGAGGAGGTTATGGAATTTTTTGAAGCAGTTTCCCCTCTCGGCTCCGAAAGCATGGTTGAGGATGGAGGGCGGGAAAATGGTCGAAACCTCCAGAAAATCCTCGAAAAATCAGAGTGGGAATGGCTCATCTGAACTTGGAATTGACGGATTAATTGCTATTAGGTATAATCCTCCTATTCAAAGACTTTAACCTACAAGTAGAGGAACAATGGCAAAAGAATCTGAAAAGAAAGATGCTCCAAAAGTGCGTCGTCCAAGTGCTCAAAAAAGAGATCTTCAAAGTGAAAAGAAAAGACTGCGCAACAGATCGTTTAAATCACGCGTAAGGACTGCTGTCCGTGGTCTTGAAGATGCTATTCCACAAGGCGATGCTGCAAAAATTCAAGAGAATTTGAGCGCTGTTTATAGCCTCATGGACAAAGGTGTTAAGCTGGGTGTGTTTAAACGAAATAAAGCAAGCCGTTCGAAAGCCCGTCTGGCCGCTCGTGCTGTAGCTACGAAGTAATTTAGTTTTTTGTTGGACCCAAATTTGTCTCTGCGCCGAATTTATATACCGAACGTGATTCAATATTTGAGTTACGTTCGGTGTAACGTGAGTTTTGAAACTCGCTCATCTTTTAGGCTTGATATATGATGGATTTCCTTTTTAATCGGCTTTTAAAGCGGTCGAGTTTTAAGAATCTTTTATGGTTCTTGTTGGTTACGTCACAGCTTGTCATTGCTTCAGGAGCTATCCCCTCTGCTACGGTGCACATCCCTATGAGGGATGGGGTGGAACTGACTACTGATCTCTATTATCCATCCGGATCAATCATCACTAATGAGTACCCATGTGTCCTTGTCCGTCTTCCAGGAGGGCGGAAAGCTCCGTCGTGGCTTCCCCTAGCAGATATAGCTCAACACGGTTATGTCGTGGCAATTCAAGATACCCGCAGTGCTTTAGACCCCGAAGGGGCTACCCTTCCCTATTTAAGTGATGGTTGGGGTGTTCATCAGGATGGGTATGACACAATTAACTGGTTAGCTTCTAGCTCTTTCACTAATGGAGAGATAGGAACAGCTGGTTTTTCTGCTGCCGGTGTCACGCAAATGATGCTAGCCCCTACAGCACCTCCTGCATTAAAATGTCAGTATATAGGACAGGCTTTTGGGAGCTTATATCACCACGCAGTATTCCATGGAGGGCAGCTACAAAAAAACCAAGTTGAAGTTTGGCTTGGGTGTTATGCTCCTCACCCATGTGTTTTGGAATCAGTTATCAGTCAGCCTATTTATAATAATTTTTGGCAAAACTTCAATTCGATGAACCTTGCTCATAAGGTGGATGTTCCTGCTGTACACTACGGTGGCTGGTTTGATCCATTCATTCAAGGGACGATTGATGCCTTTGTGGCTCGCCAGAATAATGGACAAGGTGAAGGCAAGAAAAACCAAAAGCTTTTAATAGGCCCTTGGACTCATTTTTGGCCTAAAGATCTAACTCTTGGGGATTATCAGGTGCCCGATAATGGGAAGGCTCCTCCGATCGATATCTCGATGAAGCGGTGGTTTGATTACTATTTGAAAGGAATCAAGAATGGAATAGCGGATGTTCCTTCAGTAACATATTATGTCATGGGGCCTTTTGATGGATCTCCATCATCCGGAAACCGATGGAAGCATGCCGATGCGTGGCCTGTGCCCGCACAAGAGACCTCATTTTTCTTGACAGCAGACAAAAAGATGACGGAGAAAAATCCATTAGGCAAAGGTGTTTTTTCTTACGTGAGCGATCCTGACCATCCTGTTCCAACGATTGGAGGCCGTAATTTATTCCTTCTTTCGGGACCAAATGATCAGAGGTCTATTGAGAGTCGTAAAGATGTTGTTGTTTTTACAACCCCCCCTCTTCAAGAAGATTTTGAGGTTACAGGACAGATGTTTTTTAAGGTTTTCTTCACTTCATCTTTTCCAGATACCGATGTTGCTGTTAGGTTGACAGATGTTTATCCTGATGGAAAGAGCTTGCTTATAGCCGATGGTATCACCCGTACGGGGCATAAGGAAGAAATGAGTAAAGAACCGCAAGAATTGACTGTAGATTTGTGCTCCACTAGCATTGTTTTTGCAAAAGGACATTCGATTAGAATTTCTGTTGCAGGGTCAAATTATCCTCGCTATGAGAAAAATTTACATGGAGCGAAATCGGAGGATGACGATTCTTTAGTCTCCGCCAATTGTCAAATTTACGTAGGGAAAGAAACTCCTTCTCGATTAATTTTGCCTGTCGTTTCAAGAGGTTCCAAATGAAAGTTGTTATCCTTGCAGCCGGAAGGGGTAGTCGTTTTGGCTCGAAGGATCATCCAAAAGCATTGACAACGTTGACTATAGGTAAGTCAATCATGGAATACCAGTTGGAGCAGATCCAACGGCATATTTCATTGGATCATGTCATGATTGTTGTTGGATATCACAAAGAAGATATCATGAACGCTTTTCCTGATGTCCTTTATGTTTACAATCCCCTATTTGCCGAGGAAAATACAGCCAAAAGTCTATTAAGGGCTTTGTCCAAGTGTGAAGAAGATGTTCTATGGATCAATGGTGATGTGGTATTTCACCCTTCTGTTTTGGAAAAAATACTGAAAACTCCTCGAACATCAATGGTTGTGAATGAAGGAAGTGTTGGAGAAGAGGAAGTTAAGTATCGGAAGGACGACAACGGAAAGATTCTTGTTGTTTCAAAAACGGTAGACGATCCTCAAGGGGAAGCTCTTGGAATTAATTATTGCAGTGCATCGGACCTTTCTCATCTACGTCGGGGGTTAGAGCAGTGTGCCGATATGGATTATTTTGAAAGAGGGATTGAATTTTGTATTGAAGAGGGTATGGCTGTGTGGAGCATTCCTGTGGATCAGTCCCATTGCACTGAGATCGATTTTCCCGAGGACTTGGTTCGGGCGAACAAAATGCTTTTAACATGGTAATTCGATGGGGTCTCTAAAACGTTTTTTATTCATTCTTGCGCTGACATGCATGTGGAGTCCTTCTTTTCTTTTTATTAAATTAGCTGTACAAGATTTGCCTCCATTAACAACGGTTAGCTTGAGAGTATCGCTTGCCGCCTGTGTATTTTTGTGTATTCTGAAATGGAAAGCGGTTGCGTTGCCAAAGGATTTGGGATTTTGGAGTCGCATTAGCGTGATGGCGTTGTTTTCTTCTGTTGTTCCTTTTTGCCTTTTTTGCTATGCCGAGCAGACGATTGAGAGTGCATTGGCAGCAATTCTTAATGGTGCAACGCCGATGTTTACGGCAGTGTTGGCACAGATTTTTGTCGCTTCTGACCGGATGAATTTTCAGAAAATTTTGGGAGTCATGCTCAGTTGCTTGGGACTTTTTCTTTTATTTGCCCCGACTCTTTGGGAAGGTGTTGATGCAACGACTTTAGGGATGTCTGCCGGACTCATAGCGGCCCTTTGCTATGCGATCAGCCATGTGTATGGAAAATTGTATGTTGTGGGTTATAAGCCTTTTGTTGCGCCAACGGCGCAAATGGCTGTTTCGTCGCTGATGCTTTGGCCTTTGGCTATTTATTATGACCAAGTGTGGACACTCCCCGCCCCTTCTGCATCGGCGATTGGCGGCGTTTGTGGTCTTGCGCTTTTTGGTACAGTTTTTGCCTTTATTATTTATTACTATTTATTAGAGCGTTGTGGGCCTACAGCAATTTCAACAGTCGCTTGTTTTTTCCCTGTTGTAGGAATGTTTTTGGGATTTCTTTTTCTAGGGGAAACATTCACATCTACTGGACTTATCTCTGCAATGATTATTTTGACGGGGATGTTATTGGTGAATGAGGTAGTGTCATTTAAAGGTATCGGGATACGTGTTGATAGGGAACAAGGATAACAAGTGTTATTTTCGGATATAGAAAAAGAAAAACTTCTTTCTGCAACTATCAGTGGTCCTCGCAATTCCGCCTCTACAGATATTCTTAAAATAGCTATCCGCCCCGTCATCATTAAAGGTCGATTTGCCTATCAGGTGACGGAACATTATGCTCAAAAGGCGATGCACCGGAATATTTCTGCGCAGGATTGTGTTAAATACGTTCAAGAATCTCTCTTAAAATATAAGCAGGGCGTGTTTTCTACAGAAACCACCAACTATCACGCGCTTGTTGGAAAAGATGGTGAAATTTCAATGATCAAAAAGCAGGTAAAGAATACTCCTAGTTTAATTGTTCATAACAGAGAGAAAAACTATCTTTTGCAAGAAGGAACGCCGATTCCGTTTCTGATCCATCTAGGAGTTATGACAAAGGAAGGGAGAATTATCCCTAAGAAATACGACAAATTTCGTCAGATCAACCGTTTTTTGGAGATGGTCAGCGACGTAGTCGAGCAGATTAAGAAAAAAACAGGTGTCGTCAATATTATCGATTTTGGATGTGGCAAAGCGTATTTGACCTTCGCCCTTTATCACTATCTCTTCACTATTGAACAGATGGATGTCAATATTGTTGGATTGGATCTTAAAGCAGATGTTATTTCGGATTGTCAACGATTAGCCGAGACGTTGGGCTTTAAAGGGCTTTCATTTGCTGTGGGAGAGATCAAAAATTATGAAGAGAAAAAAGATGTTGATCTCGTGATTTGCTTGCATGCATGCAATACAGCAACGGATGCAGCCCTAGATAAAGCGATTAAGTGGAATACGAAAGTTATTTTATGCGTTCCGTGTTGTCAACACGAGTTGTATTCGCAGGTTCAAAATGATGACCTTTCTTCACTTTTAAGGTATGGTATTTTCAAGGAGCGCTTTGCCGCATTGGTTACAGATGCTGCTCGTGCAGAGTTATTGACTATTGCCGGATATGATGTTCAAGTGTTGGAGTTTATCGATATGGAACATACGCCTAAAAACATCTTGATTCGAGCGATTAAAACGGCTTCGGGGAAGAAT
Source organism: Parachlamydiaceae bacterium (assembly GCA_037143085.1). Classification (GTDB taxonomy): domain Bacteria; phylum Chlamydiota; class Chlamydiia; order Chlamydiales; family Parachlamydiaceae; genus JBAWVE01. Next base: position 5,014 of record JBAWZJ010000088.1, read on the forward strand.
CAGAAACAGGCTCAAGAGCGCTACCAAGCCTTTAAGAAAGCGTTACACATAAATCCATCTTTAGAAAAAAGCTTTTAAAATCTGCGGAACGTAAATCTTGATGAAGGACGAGGAAGCGTTATTTTTTGTAGCTTCTTCATGGATAGTTTAAAAAACTTCAATATCTTCATACCTTATTATCTATTCATAACTGGTTATTTTTTCAACAACTTTTTTGTGATAAACCCCATAACGACTGCCATACATGCGGCAAGAGAAAAAATTGTTCTTAATCCGATTGAAGTGTTGTCATGTAAAAGACCAACACCAAAAGCTGTTATAGAATACCCAAGAAGATAAAATCCTAAAAGGATTCCAGGAATTGATGTTTTTATTTCCGGTAGACTGTCTGTGGCAAAGCTAATACTTAATGGAAAGAGGATAGAGCAAGCCATTCCGCAAATGGCAAAAAGGATTATTCCAAGAAATTCGTGTCCAGGGGGAAGGAGTGAGAGAATAGAAAATGCAACGGCCGCTGCAAAAGGGAAGATTTGATAAGCATATTCGGAGAAAGTTTTGTTTAATAATCCAAAGATAACTCTTCCTGCTGTCATCATCGCCCAAAAGCTTGCAAGAGTAATAGATTCTAACGCGATACTATCGATGATATTTTCTCGGATATAGGCTGCCGTCCAGTTGCCATCAACGGTTTCAACTATACCATAAAGTAGAGCGAAAAGGCAAAACAGCCAAATACCCTTTGGAAAGGATTCTATCTTTTTCAATTTTATAGCGACGTTATTTTCTGGATTCATCGTTTTCAGTGTAAATAAAAAAATCATGATGAAAAGAACCAAAAGTAATAGAGGTATTCCCCACCAAATACCCATTGTGATGAAAAAAATCACTGATAAAGGAGCCAATGCGGTACCAAGTCCTATGAGAGCATTGATGGAAAGAATCGCTGTATTGGTGTTTTTTGGAAAGAATGAGGTTGCCAGAATATTTAGAGAGGGTGCTGTCAAACCGTATCCAATTCCGGCAAATCCCAACGAGAAGAGTAACAGTCCATAGGTCGCTGTCGAATAACTCATTGCGCTAACGCTGAGAAGAAGAAAAATCATAGAAAAAATATTTGCAACAATTCCATAGAGGTAGACTGTTTTGGTATCACTTTTAGAAGCGCTCCATAAGGATGCAAAAATTGCCGTGATAACTTCTGGAATAAAAAGTCCTCCATATGCCGCACTTGATAGATTGAAGAGTTGAGGATCATTAAATATGATACTGGCGGCCGGAAACAAAACAATAGTAACGCCTTGAAGCATTGCTGCAAAATATATAGAAAAAATTAAAGGTGTAAAGATTGTCTTAAAGGGAGCGCTTTCACTATTTGAGAAAAAGCGCTCCGAATTATTCAAGCGGTTTGATGCGAAATCAACCCGCACCTTGATCAAATCTTGCTATGAAGATAGATACGCTACCAGGGTCAATAGTCGCTCCATTATCTGTCACCCTAACATTTAAGGTTGGGGATCCCGATGCTAATGTGAAAACATCCATGATGACAACATAAGAAATGTTGAATTGTGAGTTTGGAAAAATAGGTTGCGGACCAAACGCGACTCCAGGCACCGGGTTTCCATTTAATTCAACGCGGAACACGGGAGGAAAATTTCTACTCGTGCTGTTTCCTTGAGCGTAAAGAGCGATGAAATAATAACCTTCATTCAGGATTTGGAGAACTGTTGGAGAAAAGTTTGTGATATCGGAAGTCGATAAATTTGTGTTAACAGTGAGAGGAACGTTGTCTCCGGCAAATAATTGTAGAGTCCCGGTATTGGAGCTTTGAGCAAAACCGAAAGAATTTGTCAAAGAAGTATCTTCCCCGGCATTTCCAGAGCTTCCAGAAGATCCCGTTGGACCTGTCGTTGTGTTGTCTGTTCCTGCAGGTCCTTGAGGACCGGTTGGCCCCATATAAGAAGAGCCTTGGGGACCAGATGGTCCGGTAGGTCCAGTGGCACCCGTCGATCCTGTCGCTGCCGCTGCTCCTGTTGGGCCTATAGGACCTGTGGCTCCTGTCAACCCTTGAGGTCCTGTTGGACCTTGCTGGGGTCGGATGACATTAATTTTATTGTCATTATCGGCACTCATCGGAACAGCCGGCAAAAAGACAGCTAATAACAGTGCTGAGATTAAATATTTCTTTAGCATAATAACTTCGTCCTTTTAGAATGGATAATGAATTGCATTCGGGTCATAAATTTGGAAGGTTGTTATTTCCGAAACGGTTAAGTCAACACTGGCAGCTCCCGAAACGAAATACAAAACAACATTTATCCCCCCGGAGGGAACGCGGAGCATCCACTGGTTTGTTACTTCAATAACACCTGTTGGTGCGTATGCAGTAAACGGTGAAATTCCTCCAATTGAACTTCCTACATTTGTTTTTAGCTGGAAAACATTAGACGCAGAACTGGAAGTCCCTGTTAGGTGTACAGAAATATAATAGAATGCTGGATCTATAGAGGAATTGTTAAATTGAAGCTCGTTGCTACCTGTTAAACTAACTCCAGAGGCGAGCGAGAGGTTTGTAAAATCTACAGGGTTTCCTGCTGTGACAGTTTGCGATGCTCCAGTATAGCTGCCGGCAGCATAATTACCTAAAAAAACACCCTCGCTTCCCGCTGGTCCAGCGGGTCCCTGTGGTCCTTGTGGACCATTACTTCCTGCCTCCCCTTGAGGCCCTGTGGGACCAGTTGATCCTATCCCTCCATCTATTCCAACGGGACCTTGCGGGCCTGTAGGTCCTGTCGTTGCAACGCCAGCAGGTCCTGTAGGTCCCTGAATTCCGGCAGGACCCGAAGCTCCGGTAGCTCCCGTTGGGCCTGGAGGTCCGGTTTTGACGACATGAACATTACTTCCCGATTCTATGAGATCGGAGGCTGAGTCTGCGGCGATAGTTGCAAAAGATAGCAAACTAAACGAGGCGCAGAAGAAGAACAGGCGTTGAATCATATTGATTATTTCCTTAGTTGAAAACAGCTTTAACAATCATTTAAAATATTTATTTAAGTTAAACCTATGTTGGTGGAGTGTCGTTTGGGTTAACTTGCATAATTGTAATGGATGAATAGTCGCTAGGAGTTGCGCTATTACCAAGATCAATAATATCGCCAACATCTGGAAGATCGACAGTCAATGTAACAT
>JBAWZJ010000089.1:0-8191 GCA_037143085.1 Parachlamydiaceae bacterium
ATCGCTATTGGGACGACTTAAATTCTCACTTTCAGCTATGAGCAGTATATACCGTTCATAGTTCAATATGAGAATTTTAGCTGCGTCAAAACTCCCGGGATTGAAAAATCGTGGGAGCTTTCACGCTAGCCAAAATTTCTCATTTTGAGCTATGAGCAGTATATAAAGATGCTTGCTAATTAAGGGGTCGACTTCTCCAAAAATAATCGCGCAGTAGTTGAACTGTTGATTGTTAAACGTTGTAAGCCTAATCCCAAAGGGAAAGAAGTGCAGCGAAGATGAATAGGTTGTGCTTGAGATGGTACGGAACATTCCAATATTGTAACCCCGAAACTCACAGTTTTCTTTATAGGAATTTGTGCCAAGCGACAAAATTCTTTCATCTCATCACAAGACGATAATGGTTTAGATATAAAACTAGATTTGTAAATGTTCATAATTAACCTTAAATTATAAATTATAACGAATGTGTAATTATTTCATTTGTAAGCGAAAAAGACAATATAAAAAGATGCAGGCCTGAAATAAGAAAGAAGGCAGAGACGACTTTTAGCGAAATTACCCGACTATTTCCAAGAAAAATAGACGCGGTAAATGCAGATAGTTTTTTTGATAAAACTGCTGATTTTAATCTGTTATTTTAGTTTGCAAAATCTTTTGTAACAGACTTTGCAATAGTCCGTTTGGAATTGCCGATCTGACACGTTTTGCCAAAGGCAGGCTTTTGGCTGCATTACAATCCGTTTCATCTCAATAATTCAAAAGTGGGCTGTTCCAGAATTTAAGGGGTAGGTTTGGTTTTAATCACACTCCCTTCATTATGCTCTTCTTGCTTTCTGTAGAGGGATCTTGTAATCTGTGGCAAAATTAACTGGGAGAGAGTTATGCCGGCACCAACGGTCAACGCCAAATCAACAACGCGTTTCTTAGAATACCCATCGATCAAACAACTAGACATATTAGCGCGTCAGCCGATCGACTTTACTATCCCAAGTAATTTCACACCGACCAGGCTTGAACATTTCGTAGCAGAGGCGTGTGGTTATCGCTTTTTATATGGTACAGAGAGGGTCTCGGATGATGTGATGAAGGCTTTGGTTGGTCTGGCAGAAGAAGCTCAGGTGCTAGGAAAAATGCAACGGATGCAAGATGGCGCTGTCCTTAATCTAATTCATGGCTTCCCCTCAGAAAATCGTTCCGTATTGCACACGGCAACTCGTGATTTTTTCGATGATCAAAATCAGGGGCAGGAGGCAATATCTGCGGCAAAACAAGCAAAGCAAGAAGTCGATAAGCTGAAGGCTTTCATCACGAAGATCGACAAAGAAAATAAATTTACAGATCTCGTTTCCATTGGTATAGGAGGCTCTGATCTTGGTCCTCGAGCTCACTATATTGCGTTGGAGCATTTATTAAAAAAGGGACGACGCGTTCACTTTATTAGCAATGTCGATCCTGATGATGCTGCAATGGTGTTAAAAGGGTTGGATCTCAAAAAAACCGTGGTTGTCGTTGTTTCTAAAACGGGGTCGACATTAGAAACTCGAGCGAATGAAGAATTTGTCCGGGCTTATTTTGCAAAAGCAGGGATCGATTCTCAACAACATTTTATCTCGGTGACTTCTCAGGGGAGTCCGATGGATGATCGGAGCCGTTATCTTGAGAGTTTCTATATCTGGGACTGGATAGGTGGGCGTTACTCGACAACATCAATGGTCGGTGGCGTCATGCTCAGCTTTGCCTTCGGTTTTGATGTCTATTGGGACCTTCTAAAGGGGGCGAATGGAATGGATAAGGTTGCTTTGAAAGGTTCGATTAAGGAAAACTTGCCTTTATTGGGAGCGTTATTATCTGTTTGGAATCGCAATTTTTTACATTATCCGACACTAGCCTTAATCCCTTATTCCCAAGCTCTTTCTCGTTATTCAGCTCATATTCAACAAGTCGAAATGGAGTCAAACGGCAAGCATGTAGATCAAGAGGGGCGTTTTGTAAACTTTAATACAGGTCCGATCATTTGGGGAGAGCCTGGGACTAATGCGCAACACTCTTTCTATCAGCTGATCCATCAAGGAACCGATATCATCCCTCTTGAGTTCATAGGTTTTAAGAAAAGTCAGTGTGGAGAAGATCACATTTTTGAAGGAACCTCTCTCCAACAGAAGCTCCTTGCGAATCTTTTCGCTCAAGCGATAGCCTTGGCAACGGGGCAAAAGAGTGACAACCCAAATCGTGAGTTTTCAGGAAATCGTCCATCGCATATCATCTTAGGTTCTCAGTTGACTCCTTATGCTTTAGGGGCTTTGCTGGGATATTTTGAAAATAAGGTCGCTTTCGAAGGTTTTATCTGGGGGGTCAATTCTTTTGATCAGGAAGGGGTTCAACTGGGTAAAGTGTTGGCAAATAAACTGATTGACCGATTGGCCAATCCTCAAAAAGGTGAGTCGTATCCCTTGGGAGATGCGTTGATTAAACAACTAGGGATGTTAAAAAATGTTTCAAATTAACGTGCCAAAACGGGCTGCTGTATGTTCCTTTGGCGGCGAGGCAATGATGCCTGGAATGGAGTATTATTCAGCTCTTATGTTCGGAGAGAAAGAGGAACACTGTCATCGACGTGACTATTGTCCTGTCTGCTGGGATCTAATAAACAAAGAACAGGGGAATCAATCCCTTAACAGTACATGGAAATCGAAGGTCCCTCTCAAAAAAGACCTGTCCGACCTTCCTAAAAAAAGAGATGACCGAGCGCTTTATTTACTTAAAGAAGCTCTTATTTTAGGTAATGCCGTCCCCGAAGAGGAAGCTTTTGTTCTTTCTTTATATTTGGCGCGGCGGCGAAAAATTTATTTTCGTCAGGAGATAAAACGAGAAGGTAAAGCCTTTTCTCTTTACGAAGTTGCCGAGACAGAGGAGATGTTGTGTGTCCCTAAGGTTGAATTGTCTCAGTTGCAGATTGGTATATTGCAAGAGGCTTTAGCGAGGAAGTTCCTTGCGTGAATACAAATGTTGACGACTTTCTCTCTTATATAGGTTCCGAAAAGGGGTTGGCGCAGAACACTATAGAAGCATATCATCACGATTTAAAGCTCTTCATTGCCTTTCTCCATGACCATGGTATATCAGGTGTAACGGCGGTCAATACAGACCACATTATCGCGTTTCTTTCTCAGCTGACAAATAGGGGGTATGCAACGGCTTCAATCTATCGGATGTTAATTGCGATTAAAATGTTTTTCCGCTTTCTTTCTCGGGAAGGAATTATTCAAGTAAATTATGCTCTTTATTTACAAACACCTAAACTATGGCAGTTAATTCCCGATGTTTTGACAAATGATGAGGTGGAAGCTCTTTTAAATCAGCCGGATATTTCTACAATGGTCGGGACACGCGACAAAGCTATTTTAGAAGTTTTATATGCAAGTGGGCTTCGGGTGTCTGAGCTTTGCTCTCTCGATATCTATAGTGTTGACGATACATCATTGCGGGTGATAGGGAAGGGGAGCAAGGAGCGAATTGTTCCTCTTGGAGAAGAAGCTCTTCTTGCCATCGATGATTATCTTCTTCGTTTTCGAGGAAATTATGATAGTGAAAAAGAGCGGGCTCTTTTTGTAAATAAAAAAGGGAAGAGAATTGATCGTTCTGGGGTATGGAAAATGATCAAAGAATATGGTGAAAAAGCCGGAATCAAAAAAAATATTTTCCCTCATACAATGCGTCACTCTTTTGCAACACATTTATTGGATAATGGGGCGGATTTGCGCGTGATTCAAGAAATGTTAGGTCATTCAAGTATTAGCAGTACCGATCGTTATACACACATTAGCAGATCTCGACTGCAGGAATCTTTCCAGGTGTGCCATCCTCGGCTGTAGCTACGGAATTCTGTAGATGAGCACCCAATTGAGCTCCGCAAAGGATCGATCCGGCAGCTAAAACAATGGGTTTAGAAATGATGCATCCCAAAGTGAGAAGAGAACAGGTTTGCCAATGTTGTTTTTTCCAAACAGAGTTAATTTTATCAATTGCGTGGTTTGCTTGTTTTTCAAATACAACACCTCCGAGGAATCCTATTGCGTACAGGGAGGGATTTAACCAATAAAGAGCAATATTAAGAAGTCCTTTAAAAGTAAAATGTGCCACATCTTTAATTTTGGCTATGAGGGGAAATTTTTTTACCCATTCGCGCATATCAGCCAAAGAATTATTGATCGATGTAAAATCGATTTTTGAGCTAATATCGCTGATGCGAAAATCTTTTTGAAAATTCATAGTGATTACTAATTATGTTTCAGGTTTTTAAAAAGTTCTATTATACAGAATAAGCTATTGATAATCAAGCTTAAAAACTGTTTTATATACCGAACGGGACTCAACGATTTAGATGATGCCCTCAATCACATTCTTGTTAATCAGAGGGGGGGTACTGGGGAAAACAGCGTTGATCGATTCGAATGGGAGTTGAAAATGTTTTTGAAGAACAAGTCCTAAAACTTGACGAAAATCTGTGGTAACTGCGAGATCTCTCCCTTCATAGAGGCTAGATTTATTCAGGCCCGGCCACTGACCGTAAACTTTTCCCCCGTTGATAGAACCTCCGGTTAGCCACATGACATTCCCATGTCCATGATCTGTGCCTGCATGTCCATTTTCTTTCACTGTTCTTCCAAATTCTGATAAAACGACAACGACTGTTTGTTGAAAAGCGGGACCCAATCCTTTGACAATAGCAGCCATTCCCTTGCTGAAAGTACTAAGATGGGAAGCAAGTTGTCCTGTGCTTCCTCCTTGATTGATATGGGTGTCCCACCCCCCTACATCAAGGAATGCCACTTGCATCAGAGGATCTTTGGCAATTACTTGTGCCAATTTGTTGCAATTTTCTACAAATCCTGCTGTTGAGGGGGCTCCATTATTAGCTTCTTTCCGTTCTGCTTCAAGATCTGCAATTAGTTGTTTTCTCGATTTTAATCCTTCTTGCAACATCTCGTTTAGTTCTTTGTCTGTATTGTATAAAGCTTCGAATTCTTTTAGTTTCAAAGGGTTATCGAGAACGTTAGAGCTTGCTGGTTTCGATGGAAAACTAGCTATATTCACTGGGCCGCGAAGGATCATGGGGGAGGGGGATCCCATACTTATTCCCCTTATTCCCGTAGGAGTTTTCGAAAGGACAGCCAATAAGCGGTTTAACCAGCCATCTTTCGTTTTCTTTACTCCCGGAGTTCCGTTTTCCATATAATCTTGTGCTTCAAAGTGGGATCGGGTTGGATTTGGCGAGCCACAAGCATGAACGAAGGCGAGAGAACGGTTTTCCCATAGAGGAAGGATAGACTCTAACGAAGGGTGTAAAGAAAATTTTTTATCTAACTGAAGCGAGCCGAGTGCTGCTCCCGGAGGAGGGATGGCGATGGTCGGGCGGCTATCATAGTAGAGAGCTTCGTTGAAGGGAACGACTAAATTAAGTCCATCAACGGCGCCGCGTTGGAAAAGTACAATAAGCCTTTTTCGTTTGGGATCGATTTTAAGTCCATTATTAACAGGACTTGCTGCCCAGCCGTTGAATCCGAAAGGGAGAAGACTGCTGAAAACTACAGTACTACATAATTTCAGAAATGTACGTCTATCCATATTACTCCTAAAAATGGCATTTAAAGACTGTGAATTAACACAATCTTTCGATTCACAACCATTTGCAGTGGTGGGCGCTTTCGCTATTTGGGAATAGTCGCCCACCACTGCTAACGGTTCTAAATTAAAATCCTGTATTACTTCGCCTCTTCAACTGTCATTTTTAGGTTAATATCTCATCATTTCAGGATTTGCGAGGAACATTCCAGCATGGTCGACTTTCGGTGCTTTTAAAACGATATCAACGATGCTTCGAGAGAAATATGATGTAGCAATCTTTTCTATGGTTATTGGATCGACAGGAGTTTTTTTGAACTTTTCAGATCCAGCTTTAGCGTTAAGTGGTAGTTGCCCCTTGGCGAGAGCGCTTGCAAAAGATATCCTTGTGAGAAGTGAATCTGGATTTAACCACGCTTCTTTGATGTTTTTGTAACCATCGGGTGTTTCGTGTCCGTAGACAGGCATTCCTTGTAGTCTCAGCTGGTTGACAAGGGGGCGGTAATTATAGACATCCACTCCGGACAATCGGATAGCAGAGATGGTGTACCGATAAGGTGTTTTAAATTTGATATTATACACGGAAGAGTCCCAAAAAGCAGGATGAGTAAATAAAGTTTTTAGTATTGTCGTGATGTCTCCACCCGAAGAGACAAATCTGGTTGCTAGCATTCGGACTAATTCCTGAGGAGGTTGATCGCTGACAAAATATTGGGCAAGCTTGAAAGCAATGTGTTTGGCCGTTGATGCGTGATTTGCTAAAAGAGTTAGCGCTTTAATCCCTTCTTGTTCTCCCTGTCCGCTAAACGACTTCCCTAGAAAAAGTTGTGGTGAAGGATCGTGCGCTGCCGGATCGAAATAGAATGTTCCTATTGGTTTTCTTGGATGATCAATAAGAGAAAATCCCCAACCGGTAAGAATATGAGCCAGGGCAATCACATCAGCTTGTGTATATCCGCCGTCAACGCCTAGGGTGTGAAGTTCCATCACCTCCCGCGCATAATTTTCGTTAATCCCTTCTTTTTTATTTTTTTTTGGTCTTTTGTTTTGCCAGTTGTCCAAATAAAAAAACATTGCTGGATGTTGTGCAGTGGCCAGGAGTAAGTATAAAAAATTTCCCATTGCATGTGGACGGATCGCATCTCTTTCAAAAGCTCCAACCCAGAAACGATCAAATCCTTTCGTTGCAGCGATATTGAAATGATTGAACCAAAATTCCACCATTAATTCGTAAAGTTGCCGTGGATTTTCCGTTGAGTAAAGCAACCGCATCTCTGTAGACTCCAAAAATATTTTTTGAGCTTCCAGAGGTTTTTTATTAGCTTTTAGATAGAGATCTCGACAGCTCAATGTTGCTGAAGGAAATTGTTTGAGCTTGTCTGACATCGCATTCGGAAGAGGGATTGATTCTGGGGTTAACTGTTGTTGAATATATGGCATAATTCCTTGTTTTTCTACGAGCTCGATATCACCGGTTTTCGGTCCAAAGGATAATCTATTAAGAAGGTGGGCAATCTTTCTAGAATCTTCTGCTCCTATAGAAACAGAAAGGGTGATCAAGATTAGAAAAAAACGGAGGGAAATTAGGTGTAATGTTCTCATGAAGAGATTCTAAAAAAACATCGATAGTTATGCAACAAGAATAGATTTCTTGTATAACTAAAGGATTATCAAACACTCGGCTCGAAATACCAATGTTTGAATGACGTTCGTTATACCAGTGGGAGTTATTCCCACTGGTATAGAATTCTTTTAGTTTCCGCTTGCCTCAGGGATGCTGGCGGATGGAACATACTTCGCTCGATCTTCATAAATGAGTGAGCCAAGTTTTAAAGATACTGCTGAAGTCGCTAGCATAAGTGGTAAGATTGCTCCACCAGTGCCGATTGTAGATAACACCATTGAAGATAGAGCAATCGAGCTCGCAAAAATGTTCGCTGAATCAACCTTCATTTTCTTAACCAGCAAATACTTTATTTTGTCCAAACTTCGAGAAATATTTTCACTTTGAGAGTCGTTGAATGAGTCTTTTTTTGTGTCGATTAGAAGCTTCTCAAGTTCATTGACAACATCTTTAGGAGCAGCTCTTAGAAGTGCAGCTCTCTTTTTCTCTTTGATTGTATCTAAGGCTTGCTCTATTTGAGTCGGATCCTTTTCAGTTGCTCTAAGATCACTTAACTCTTTAGTGGTTCCTAATTTTTTCTCTAGAAATTCTTTCAGTTTGTCTTTGGAGTCTGATCCTGAAATAGCAGCCTTGTTGATATTTCTGTACAGATTGGCTGCTTTTGCTAATTGAATTGTTTTAGAGACCATTCCCATGCCAGCAACGGTAAATCCTAGGGGTAAAGCTATGGTTGAAAAAACTTTGACAACTGTAGTAGCGGTTAGTGTTAATACGGTATTAACAAAACCGGTCGTCGTATCAAAAGTCTCAGCAGCCATATGAGTGAAAGATAAAAGCGAAAGAGCAACTCCTTCTCTATCACTCAACTGGAAACTTTTAAAGATTTTTTCAGCTGTTAATTTTAATTTAACCAGATTGAAAGGTACGTTTATAATTGAAAAT
>JBAWZJ010000090.1:0-8162 GCA_037143085.1 Parachlamydiaceae bacterium
TTTCTAGTTGCTCGAAAATCTCTGGAGATCGTAGATAACAAATTGATTCGTATTGATTAATACTGAACAACTTGCGATCTTCGATTCCCAGGGTTTTGGCGCGCTATAAATGCCAAATTTTGAATCACGTTCGGTACAGAAACCGGTAAGAACTAACGTTGCTTTCGGTATTTGAGGGCTGCTTTAGATTTTGCGCGTTTCTTAATAGAAGGTTTCGAGTAGAAACGGTGAGCCTTCACAGACTTCATGACACCTTCTTTATCCAAACGTTTTTTTAAAGCTCTTAACACTTTATCAATAGAGTCGCCAGCGCGTACCTTTACAATTGTCATTGAATAAGATCCTGTTTTGGGAGAGCTTGCAATGCCCTCTTAGGTTAAACCCGAAAACGTTCCACTAACGACGTGAACGAATATCGGAACTTGGAGACATAATAAACTGTCTGCCTATTATAAAGCAAGAGAGAGTTTGTATTAGGCTTCTTGCATAATCCCGAAAACGAGAAACCTTGAATTATGCAAGCGGTCTTTGTAGGTTATCCCTTTCGATTTCAGCTTGTGTTTTGCGCATATACAGAAGTTCGAAAGGTGTAGGCTCCTTGCCTTCTTTTATCTGCTTTAGTGCTAGCTTAGCTAGCTGTTGGCAAGAAGGGTAATTTTCTTCCCAATTCCATCGATTTGGAGAGGATAGTGCTTCTAATTTCGGTCGTATTTTCTCAGCATTCGGTGTGACAATCGTTTCAATATCGTTTAGAAGTTTTACAGCCTCATCGAGAGTACAGACTTGTGGATTTTCCCCTTTACCGGACTTCTGTATGTAAACGCCCCCTATTTTGGCATCAATCACGGCTGCAAAGGAGCCTCTTGTTTCGGTGATAAAAGCGTCGAGAGTGCATATTCCTATTAGAGGAATATCGCATGCAAAAGCTAATGTTTTTGCTGCTGTTGCCGCTATCCTGATGCCAGTGTATGATCCCGGTCCGATTCCGCAGGCAATGTAGGCGATTGATTTGATATCCATCTGAAGAGAGGATAACCCTTCATGTAGCCTAGGTAAGAGTGATTGTGCTGTTTGCAATCCGACAGGCAGATGCTCTTCCCACAAAATCGTCTCGTTGTTAACAATGGCAACAACACCCCGCTCTGTCGATGTATCAAAAACAATCCCTAGCATTTAGTTCCACTCGATCGGTTGGGGGACAACTAATTTTTCTAAAATACGGACAAAATATGTGTCGGTCATTCCTGAGATATAATCGATGACGATCTGTGCCGGAGACGTCTCTTCAAGATATTTTTCAGACTTGTTATTCAAGAAATGAAGCCAAAGATAGCTGTTCTTTTCATTCATCTTGAGATCTTGTAGTAGATGTTCAAAGAGAATACGGTAGCTTTTTTTGATTTTCGAAGATTCGAGTTTTAATCTTTTGTCTGTATAGATTCTTTCGAAATTGAAACGGCGCAACACCTTTAGAGCATCATACGCCTCTTCTGAAATCGCAATGAAGTCCTGTTCGTAGCTTTCTCTAATGACATCTTGCGATAAAATACTTAAAATCTCCCGATTTGAATTCCCAAGAATTGTTTTTGGGATATCTTCCCTTTTGATGATGCCCAAATTAATGGCATCTTCGATATCTCTTCCGAGGTAACTCATTGTGTCGCACAGTTTGACAAGGCACCCTTCCAATGTTCCTGGCCAAATATTGTCATTTGGATTTACGAGCTTTTCTCTTCTTTCGCGCAAATGATCTTCCCATGTTTTTCCAAATTTGGGAACGCATTTGTTACCGCACATTCCTCCGTCATGGCACAGGAATCCGTCGTAGACCGTCAACCCTAGGTTGAGAGGCTCTATATCGGTAAAAAGGCGGCACGATTGCCAGGGGTGGGCGAAAGGGGCGCCGGAAAACTCCATAGATAGATCTGATAGATATCCTTCTCCTTCGTGTCCAAAGGGAGGGTGCCCGACATCATGACCAAGAGAAATGGCTTCGACAAGGTCTACGTTTAGCCGGAGGATTTCTGCTATCCCACGGGCAAAGTTACTGACGAGCTGAACATGAAGGCTTCTGTGTGTGATATGATCATTTTTTACTAAGTAGACAACCTGTGTTTTGTCAACATAGCGCGCATATGCTTTTGAGTGTACGATTCTATCCACATCGCGTTTATAGGGTAGACGGTGGTCATCTTCTGTTCCAAAATAGCGATTGTGCTCTTGAGATAATGTAGCCTTAGGATGGAGCGAAATGGCTTCCCTTTCCTCTGCTGTTTTACGGTATGAGCTTAAGACTTTGGATACATCTTGGTGATGTTTAGTTTGCATTGTTGTTTTCAAGTCCCTTGGGGTTAAGGCTCCAATTCTAATATAAGCGACTCTTATAACGCAAGTCGGGTTATACCGAACGTCATTCGAAAATTGGAATTTTTGGCTGCGTCAAAGCCCCGGGATTCGACAGAACCTGAGTTATGCAAGAGGTCTAATGTGAAGGTTGTGAATCTAAATTTCAACTGGAACCAGTATAATACTTTTCCTGAAAAGTATTCATGTGTTACAAATCCTTTCTTTGAATTACTGCGTCCTGCTGAAAATGATTGAGTATTTTTGACTTGAGGAGCCTATGCGGAAAAACATTTATATTTTACTTCTTTTCATCTCTACTTTTGCATTTGGCAACGAGGTAACGAAGTCTAAAATTTGCTTGAACATGATCGTTAAAGATGAAAGTCGCGTCATCCGCAGGTGTCTTGAATCGGTTAAGCCCTTGATTGATTACTGGGTGATTGTCGACACAGGGTCGACTGACGGCACTCAAGAAATCATTAAGGAGTGCATGAAGGGTGTTCCTGGAGAGCTTCATGAACGAAAATGGATCGATTTCGCTCACAACCGCAATGAAGCTCTTGAATTGGCCAAAAATAAAGGGGATTATTTTCTATTTATCGACGCTGATGAGCAGTTGCTTTTTGATAAGAAATTGAAAATGACTCCTCTCGATAAAGATTACTATGTTGTTATGGTCAATACAGGACCTTATACATTCGGGCGTATTCTTCTGGTGAAAAGTGGTTTAAGTTGGGCATGGCATGGGGTCATCCACGAAGGCGTCGCCGCCCCTGAAGCAAAAACCTTCGAAATTTTAAAAACTATTGAGAATAGCGCTGTTTCCCAGGATGGAAATCGTTCTCAAGATCCGAAAAAACACTGGAAAGACGCTCAAGTTTTAGAAAAAGCATTGGAAAAAGATCCGACTAACTCTCGCTATGTGTATTATCTAGCTCAAGAATATCTGGGAACTAATGAATATGCCTTAGCTTTGAAAAATTATGAAAAGCGGGCACAGATGGGAGGATCCGAGGAAGAGGTGTTCTTTTCCCTTTATTTGGGAGGGCTTTTACAAGAGACTTTGGGGATGTCTTCAGAGTTGTTCATCAATAGTTACTGTAAGGCTTTCCAGTTTTGTCCTAAGAGAGTTGAACCTCTTTTCCATATGGCTTTGTATTATTTTAAATCAGAAGATTACGTTCTTAGCTATATTCTATCGAAATATGCATTAGCAATCCCCCCTTGGGAAGGAGTCGAGTTTAAGGAGGAGGGGATCACAGATTACCAATTGGAGGCACTTTTTGCCGATAGTGCTAACAAAATGGGATCCTTATCGGAGGCTGTGGCAGCTTACCAAAAACTTTTATCGAATGAGAAGATGCCCGCTGAAATGAGAGAAAGGCTATTGATGATTTTAAACCCTAAATAATGCGGATTTTATGTACAAAAAATTCATTGCCTTACTATTGATTTTTACGGGAGAAATGCTCTTCGCTGATACCGATTTTTCTTACTATGCTACAACACAAAATGAAGCTGCTGTTGCCGCTCAGCTTGATAGTATAACAAATCCTTCCGAAGTTTTAACAACGGTCCTCGATGAGTTGTTGGCATTACCTGTATCTGAAATTCCCGATATGTTAGGGAAGATGTCAGGAGAACAGTATACAACAATGATCCCTTCGAATCAGTACGCGACACGCCGTTTTATCAGGCACGTTTATACTGCCGTGAGTAATTCTGTGCATCCTTATATTTGTAATGATGAGTGTAATGCTGATTTATGGGCCCAGGTCGGTGGGGGACGCGATTTTCTCAGAGGTAATCATAACTCTCAAGGATATAAATCAGACTATTGGGATATCAGTGTAGGCGCTCAAACACTATTTACTCAGAATTTTCTTATCGGCATTGCTGGCAACTATGCGCAAGATCACCACGATTTTAATCAGGGAGGATGTACAACCTGGAATGATGCTCAAGGTGCTATTTATGGAGCGTGCCGTACAGATCTCTTCTACATTTTCGCGGATATTATGGGAGGTGGAAGCCGATCGACATTTAAAACCGATACCTTTCTACAAAAAACAAAAAGTCATCCACAAGTTTTTCAAGGTACATTTTATGGAGAATTGGGCGTAGATCTCTGTATTCTTGATTTGTTAGTTCAGCCATTTATTGGTGTTGAGATTGGGCGTTACAAAAGTAAAGAAATAGATGAAGAAGGTGGCGGCGTATTGAATCTAAGAATCGAAAACAAAACAAAAAACACCTTAAATACATCCTTGGGAGCACATATAACAAGCGATTACGATGCTATTCGTTTTCGTGGTGATATTGCTTGGCAACACTGCTTTGACCCATTAAAGTGCAATATGGAGAATCAATTTTTAGCATTTGGATCCCCATTTTTTGTTAAAGGTATTAATCAAGATCAAGATGGTGTTTGGGGGGTATTTAATCTCTCAACAAACACTTCAGATATTTTCAATCTGTATGCGGAATTCATCGGTGAATGGTGGCCTCAGTGGTGTGCTTACGGCTTTGATTTTGGATGCGATGTGAGGTTTTAAATCCGACTTTCGCATACTCATACTTCAGTAGATTGGCTCTCTTTGTTGGGGTTTTCAATTGAGGCAGGGGCGTTATGTGTCGATGCATCGTCGCTAGTAGGGGGCGCTAACACTTGTACAAGGGATATATGTGTCGAAGCATCATCTCTAGCAGGTGGTGCTAACACTTGTAGAAGGGGGGTATGTGTCGATGCATCATCCCTAGTAGACGGTGCTAATACTTTTAAAAGACCTTCATACAATATCTCGACATGCTCTCTGTCTAGTTCCCCTTCCATCGGACCGTCCAAACAAACATTTGCTTTTTCTTGAAGTTCTGGATCTTCCATCGTCAATTTCTGTAAAAGTAACCAACACAACATTCTACTTGGCGTACGTTCTAATTCATGAATGGCTAGGCTGCTCAAAGCATTTTCAATGGATGTTATTCCATGTAAAGGCTCTAGACTTTGTGATGTCAACATATTGATTCTGCTAGCAGACTGGGTCATTAATAGATCGTTAGCTATTAAGCGGATGATTTCGTCTTCCGATCTTCTTGATAAGTCTTGCAGCAAGTCGCGGCATAAGAAGCCAATTCTGAGGTTAGGGTTGACTAATTTTGGCATTTTAAGATGTTTTAATGGCGCAAAAGTATAATAAGTTCTCAGGCCAGCTCCTTGGTGAAAACGAATTAAAGCTTCTATGTGCTGTATCTCTCTGTTTTCTAAAAGCATATCAATGCCCTGGAATGCATTAAGACGAATTTCTTTTGTTTTTCCTTTAAGGGCCAAATCGTACAAAATTAACGCTGCAGCGTAAGAAAATTTCCAGTTTAATACACATTGCTTTCTAGTAATTAACATCAACATAGGAGCAATGTCATTCCTGTCTTTTACAATATTAGCCAATGTTTTCAGAACAAGAGTGTACCTATACCAAGAAGATTTCAGTTCGATATTCAGCGTATTGAAAGTTGCTTCTAAGCTTTGTAAGGCAGAACCGGTATCACCATTATAGATAGCAGCAGTGAACGTTCCAAGGTTATAAATAGTTTCTACAAGAGAAAGTAGTTGGTTTTCGTCGTCAACGAGCAATTTTATCCCTTCGATAGCGGATTTAATATAAAATTTAAGCGGGATATTTTCATTGCGGTTTAGATCGTCTAGTCCTTTTGCAGTTGTCTTGAACGTTCTTTTTAGTTCAGTCGTTAATGCATTTAATTGTTTTTTTTCGTAATGCAGGTGAATTTTATCAATCAAAATGCTGTAAGCTTTTGCTGTCTTAATTTGAATGATGATTGTTTGCCCTTGGATCGCTTCTCGTTTCATTATGTCATTCATTACGAGCGCCAGGTCGATCAATTGACGAGCATTTTCGAACTCTCCGCGGTCTGCTTGTAAAATTGCGATGAGATGGTCTAAAGCAGATTCTTGTATAGGATCTTTTATTTGAGCGAGAAGGCATAATGCAAGTCGTGCTTCAGGGATATTTAGCTCTTCACCCTTTTTTAAAGGTTTTAAGCCACCCAATCTGGACATTTTTTCGATTAAATCGTGAATTTTATTGAAGGTCGCAGAGCTTAAGCCATAGCTGGAATTCCATTCGATGATATCCTGTTTTTTTAGGACTAAATCGTCATCTTGCGGTTTGACTGTACGGCGAATAAATTCAGGTTCATGCAAAGAATAGACCATTGAATCTCCAGCAATAGATACCCGATCACTACTGTCATTATAAAGATCTCTTGGAGGAATTTTTCCTTTATGAACTTTTCTAAAAAAAGATCCTATTTTTTGGAATAAATGAGCCTTTGTGGACGGTTCTTCTTGTAAGGTTAGCTCTCCCTGTATATCGGGAAATTCAGCGATTATTGGGGAATCTCGCCTGGATATCGATAAGATGGGAGACTGTCTTTTTTTTTCAAGGTTTACAATTTCCATGGTCTCTTGAGGTATTTCAGAGGCTTTTATGTCAGACGTGTTTGATTTTGATCGTATATGTTTTGTTGCCTTCCGAAGAGGTTGAGGTGTGATCGATAAGGGGAGTCCTTGGTGTGGGTGAGCAGGGAGGAACAGTTTATCTCGAAAGAGATCTGGGTGAACAAGCTCGGGCTCTGATGAGGATTTTTGAATTTTCGGTTGGAGGGGAGATGGTTTGACCTTCCCATAGTTTAAGTAACGAAAATCCGTTTCGGAAGAAGATAACGGTGCTGGTGGTCGTAAATATGACATAAGATGTACTCATTCTTTAGGTTCAAAACTCTCGGAAGTCTGCCTGTTAGGATTACACGAAATATTAATATTTTGTAAATTTTTATTTTTACAACACCGGTGACATCAGAGGATTAGTAGTGGTGATAGATGCAAAATTGGAGATTTTACCTTTGTTATTCATCAGGTATCTTGACAAGTTAGCCTACGTTCACGCGTAATTTAGAGGCTGACAGGAAATTTAAGTTGTTGAAATGTTATCTAGTAAAACTATAATATCGTAGCGAACGTAATTCAAAAGTTGACATTTCTAGCTCTGCGAAGATGCCCGGATGGCGTGCTATAAATACCAACTTTTGAATCACGTTCAGTATATACCGAAAATACTTAGTGAGGATGATTTGGACGAAGAAGGCTCCCCAGAATTTGATGTTGAGTTAGAAACAGCTGTATTGAACTCGTTAGAAGAGAATGTTGGAAAAAAGAATATTAATTACCCTTCGGAACTTGATATTTTCCCCATTTCTCGCCGTCCATTTTTTCCTGGAATGGCTGCTCCTATCGTTATCGAACCAGGTCCTTTTTATGAAGTACTCAAGCAAGTAGCAAAAACGGAACATAAGTCAATCGGTCTTTTATTAACGAAGTCAGAGACTGCAGATCCGAACAAGCTCGACTTTGAGGACTTCTACGAAGTGGGCGTTCTCGCTCGTATTTTACGCATTATCCCTACCGAACAGGGAGGCGCGCAGGTTATCCTTAACATGGAAAAAAGGTTGCGTATCTCTCAACCTTTACCTAAAAGTAAGTGTTTGAGGGCCCAGGTCATCTATTATGAAGACAATCCTGTCTTAACGGATGAATTGAAAGCCTACTCTATCAGTATCATCTCGACAATCAAAGAATTGCTTAAACTCAACCCTTTATTCAAAGAAGAGTTGCAGATTTTCCTGGGTCACTCAGACTTTACCGAGCCTGGAAAATTGGCAGACTTTGCGGTTGCTTTAACAACAGCATCGCGTGAAGAGCTCCAAGGTGTTTTGGAAACGTTCGATATTCAAGGAAGGAT